>DATMPC010000012.1 GCA_035567895.1 Terriglobales bacterium
TTCACTGCAAGTTCCCTGCCTCTTCGGGCTTGCCCCAGTGTTCATGCGGGTTTTATGCGGTGGAAAACATTCACTGTTATTTTCACTGATAAATTCGCTGTTAATTCACTGTTAGCCCCCTGATCAGTGAATGAACAGTGATTTGGAAACCTGGGCGCACAGCATTTTTCTTCACGATGTGCCTCGCCAAGCTAAGGGCAAGACATGTCAGTTTTGCCAGATGATCGGCACTGTGATCTGACCTAGCTTGTACGGAGAATGCCAACGTTATCGAACGGGCTCCCTTACAGGTTTCTGCGGAAGTCCGAAGGAACGAGCTATGCGGTCTGAGCGCTGGACGTTCCGATCTCCGCTGGCGATCCTCTGTTCGATTGCTCTCCTGCCGGGAGACACCTTGGCCGATCCGTTGCAATCTGCAGCAGCTCCAGTGGCTGCGCCACAAAGTCAGCGTGCCACGATTCCCGCCGATCAGCTTGATTCACTGGTTGCGCCTATCGCTCTCTATCCCGACCCATTGCTGGCCCAGGTGCTGGCTGCGTCCACTTATCCTCTTGAATTGATCCAGCTCCAGCAGTGGATAACTAAGAACAAGAATCTCAAGGACAAAGCGCTGGCCGATGCCGTCTCGAAACAGCCTTGGGACCCGAGCGTCCAGGCGCTCGCAGCTCTTCCCGACGTGGTAAACAGGCTGGCGAACGACATTCAATGGACCACGGACCTGGGCAATGCCTTTCTTGCACAGCAGAACGATCTGATGAATGCAGTTCAGCGCATGCGGAAAAAGGCCAAGGACAAGGGCAGTCTGAAATCGACCGAGCAACAGGTCGTCGAAACCAGAGTCGTCGAGAAGAAAGAAGTAATCGTAATCGAGCAGGCCAATCCGCAAGTCGTGTATGTGCCCTCCTACGATCCGGTCGTTGTATGGGGGGCAGCACCCTACTACTATCCGTATCCTCCAATCTACTATCCGCCGGCTGGATACTACGCGGCAGGAATGGCGCTCTCCTTCGGAGTCGGCGTGATGATGGGCGCGTTCTGGGGTGGAGGCTGGGGCTGGGGATGCGGATGGGGCGGCAACAACGACATCACCATAAACAGGAACAATAATTTCAATCGCAACTCGAACATTGGCGGCGGCAACCGCAACAATATCGGCGGTGGGAACCGGCCATCGCAGCTGCCCTCCGGTGGTCGCGGAAACGCCGGCAACCGGGGCAATCTCGGCGGAGCTGGAGGCAATCGCGCTTCGCAGCTTCCCGCAAATGCAAGTGGCAAGTGGCAGCACAATCCTTCACATCGCGGCGGTGCCCCATATCGGGACCGAGCAACTGCGGATAAGTTTGGTGGCACGGCGCGCGGAGATTCACTTTCCCGGCGTCAGGCGAGTGCGCGTCAACAGGTGGGCCGCCAGGGCGGCAACTTGTCGAGCTCCCGGTCGGGGGGTGGCGCCGGCGCCGGCAATCGCGCAGGTGGTAGCGCCGGCGGAGGCAGCTTCGGCAGTCGCGGAGGTAATGGCGCCGGCAACCGAAGCAGTGGTGGCTTTGGTAGCTCCGGTCTTGGTGGTAGTCCGGAGCGCATCGGCAGCCGGGATCTCTCGCGCAGCGGTGGCCAGAACCGCGATGCCTTTGGCGGCGGCACCAGGGGATACAGCGGATCGAATGCGCGCAGCAGCAGTAGTCGCGGATCTTCCAGCTTTGGTTCTCGTGGTGGCGGAGGCTTCAGCGGTGGCGGTTCCAGAGGCGGCGGACGGCGCAGATAGGTCAGTGTGGATTGCAGGATGGGAATGACTGGAGCACAAGAATGAGATCGGCATCTGCGCACACAAATCTCTCCCGACTGGGTTACATTGTCGCGACTACTGCGAGCCTGTTGCTGCCGGTGGCTTTCGCCGCCGAGCCAAAGGCCGCCCCGAAGGCAACGTCCGCCGCCCGCACTAGTGCTTCCTTAGCCGAAAAGTTTGCTTCCCCAAAGCAAGCTGCAGATGCGCTGGTAGCGGCAGCGGAGAAGTTCGACGTCGACACATTAACCAAGATCTTCGGTCCCGAAGGCAAAGACATTGTCCTCACTGGAGAAACTCCCCGGGACAAGCAGCACGCTGCCGACTTCGCCGCTCAGGCGCGAGAAAAGGAAAGTATTTCAGTAGATCCTAAGACGGGAAACCGCGCATTTCTTCTGGTTGGCGATGAGGACTGGCCCTTTCCCGCACCGCTGGTGAAGAGCGGGGGCAAATGGTCGTTCGACGCAAAAGCCGGCCGCCAGGAACTCCTCTACCGCCGGATCGGTGCAAACGAGCTGGATGCAATTCAGCTTTGCGACGGCTACGTGGAGGCACAGCACGCTTATGCCATGCAGCCGCGCGCGGGCTACGACGCGAACCAGTACGCGCAGCGCATCATCAGCACTCCCGGAAAACAGGACGGCCTAGCCTGGCAAAATTCCGACGGTACATGGGGTGGTCCAGTGGGTGAAAAAATTGCTCAAGCGATCGAACAGGGCTACAAGACCGGGTCGGAGTATCACGGCTATTACTTCAAAATCCTGAAGGGACAAGGTCCGGCTGCTCCGCTCGGACGAATGGACTTTGTGGTGAAGGGCGTGATGATCGGTGGCTTCGCCCTCGTCGCTGCGCCAGCCAAGTACGCGGTAACTGGAGTTAGGACTTTCGTCGTCAGTCACGACGGCGTCGTGTACGAGAAGGATCTTGGGCCAAATACCCTCGATCAATTCCACAAGATGGAGCTCTTCAATCCAGACAACTCCTGGACCCCGGAACAGCAACAAGACGAATAGCTACAGTCATTACCTATACCCCCTACCCCAGATGTAGTCATACCTCACGCTGAAGCCGACGACCGCCGGACCATTGTTGTGCACCAGCGCCTTCGCGAATGTAAAAACCAGCGAGTTTCGGGGATTAAAGGATAGATTCATTTCACTTCCGAGCAGGAAATTCTGTTGTGGATTGTTCTGATCGACCCCGTTGAGAAACGTAGTGCCGCGAGAGGAGTAGCGCGTATCGAAGGAAGCCCAAAGGTTGTCGTTAAACGCATAGCTGATGTGTCCTTCAACTCCTGGTAGCGGGTGTTGCCGCAGGACCTCACGGCCACGGTACGAAGTGTTGTCGGTGAAGAAGTAGATGTTCGCGTATCCGTCGAATTCCCATTTCTGCTCAGGCCCAAATGGATGCGCGATCCCGACCTCAGGCTTGAACGACCAGCGATCGGAACCGAGGTTGAGTACCTTGTCAGGATGGTACAAGCCCGTAGGTGCTGTGAGGGTGAAGCTCACTCCCACAGTGGTACTCGGCTTGTAGTTTTCGAATTGCGCTACGCTGAGCGCTGAACCGCCTTTCAGCAACATAGCCACCTGATAGCTGGAGTCTCCTGCGCCCGTAGTGGAGGTCTGGACGTTCGTGCCTGGAATTGAACCACTGAGGCCGGCGATAGGAACAGTCGCCTCCAGCCACATCAGGCGATGAAGCAAGCCGAAATAGCGTGTGTAATCGAGAGTCCCCTGATGAGCATTCAATTTGGCACCCGTGACAATGACAGAAGTATCGATCGAGGAGTTGGCGTGCGCGTATACATAGCCAAGCTTGAGTTGGTTCATGCCAACGGGAGTGTTGTTGTAATTTCGAGGATCGGTGAACTGAGCGCAGGCCAAGTGAGGGATGTGGACAACGGCTAGTGCGAAGCAGGCGAAGAGCAGCCGTTTCATCCTCAAAATACGAACTTGAGAACGCGAACAACGAGTTCTTCAAAAGAGAAGATCGTTAGAAGAAGCGGCGACAAGGGAGCTGCCGCTGCGGCCGCCAGACGTGAAATGTCGGTTAGCCCAAAAGGAACAATCCGCATTTCACGTATTACCTGATAACTATTTCCGAGGTCAGCGAGGGACTGAATATCTCCCGTTCCGAGCAGTTCGTCTGACGGATGTGCAGCACGCACCCATTTGTGATCGAAGCTTTCGACGTATCGTTGCGCAAACAAACCGTAATCGGCCAGTCCGCTCCTTTTTGCACGCAGCATCCGCAGACTGAACATCAACAGCGGTCCAAGAACGACGACGATACAGAAGGCGACAAAACCCAAGATCTGCATCTTGAAAGACTGCAAGGTTTCACCACGATAAAGGACGCGGTCAGCTACAACACCGGCGAGAATCGCGCCTTGGGCAAACAGGATCGGAGCGTACGTGTAGGAACTCCTTCCAATGAAACTCAATCCGCCGCAACGATCAGGATGAGTGGGTACAAGGTTCAGCTTTATCCGATTCACTTGCCAGAGAAACCGAAACCATATGAAAAGCCTCATGTACCAGCGCAACAAGACGAACTGAAACAGGGGGAGACTCACGAACACATACCAGTACCCAGCCGGAGTGAGATTCCACCTTCCGCCGGGCAGTGCATACCAGGTCGCGACGCCAAGTTCGATCCTGTCATTCCAGAGCCAGAGCCCCAACGTATAAACAGCGGCCACAAGCGCAAGGTCAACGTACACCGAGTTGCGAATCTTCAGAGCAGAGTCGATCGCCTTGCGAAAACGCGGCATATCTTCCGGCAGCACAATCCGCCATTCGACAAAGCGGCGCACGACAGGACGTAGACGTATATGCGCAAGCAACTCCGCGAGGATAAGAACGGGCAGGGCTACAAGAAATCGGGCGTGCACTTCAACGTCGTGGAAGAACGAGATTCGTCCAGCGCCTCCGACACGAGTCCCAAATGCGGAAAGAATCAGCAGCGGGACCCAGGTGAGCACGATGGCTACGAGTATTCGTCGGTGCACCCACTCCAAGGCCTCCCCTTCGAGACGAGCCTTGCGAAGGAGCTGAAATAGAGGCCCCCCTATGACCAAAGAAAAGTCCGGCACTTCCTGGAGCAATTCCGGCCCTGCGCGGGATACGTCATCTCGCAGGGATTCTCGTGCATTGCCAATGCGGGTAGAGGGCATGTGATTTGCGCCTGCGCCATTCGCGCATATCGCAAGCAGGAGCGGAACTGTAAAAAGATGAAGGACGGCTTGCTGATAGCTGCTGCTTCCAGGCAGGTCTCGGCTTGGCGTGACCGCTCAGCCCACGGAACCCAGCCCCCGATGACAACACCGCCGCCAAATAGTGCAGTGACCGGAAACAACGACAGCTCAGAGATACCGCGGTTCATCGGGTCACGTCGGAAAGGCAAGTTGCTCATGTTCGAAAGAGATGAGCAGCAGAGACTCTTGGGTTGGGATGCCAACATCGAACTAAGACAATGGCGAAGGGTGCGCCGCCCGTCCGTCTCAGCCTGACGGTAAGCGTCCGTGGTCTTAAGAGATCTTGCAATGTTCCTTGACGGCGGTAAGCTCTGGTAACGACTCTCTAAGGAGAGACCTCCATGAGCTTTCGAATCGGGGCGGCGGCCTTCTGCGTATTCGCTCTGGTTATAACAGTCGCTGCCCAAGCACCTGCCCCGCCACAGGCGCAGGACTCTGATCTTTCTTCTCTTCGCCAGCAGGCCTCGGCGGGGAATGCCCAGGCACAGTTTGCTCTTGGGAATCGTTATTTTCGCGGACTCGACGTGCCCCTAGACTACGGCCAGGCCTTGCTCTGGTATCACAAGTCTGCCGCCCAGGGTTTTGCTCCCGCGCAGAATCAACTGGGCAGTATGTATCAACATAAGTGGGGGGCAGAGCGCGATTACAAACGCGCCGCAGCTTACTATCGGTCGGCCGCGAACCAGGGCTATGCGCTCGCCGAGTTCAATCTGGCAGCCATGTTCGAGAGCGGCCTCTCGGTCAAGCATGATTTGAAGCAAGCCTTCGCATGGTACCAGAAGGCAGCGGACCAGAATCTTGCCGATGCTGAAGAGGAAGTCGGCTACTTTTACCAGAATGGAACGGCCGTCAAGCGCGACTATGCTGAGGCTCTCGTCTGGTATCGCCGCGCCGCCGACCACGGCAGCTCGAACGCCGAAAATCAGCTTGGCTACATGGCAGAAAAAGGCTGGGGACAACCGCAGAGCTATTCCGAGGCATCGTCCTGGTATTCCAAGAGTGCGCAACATGGCAACGGCGAGGCTAAGGAGAACATCGGCTACATGTTCCAATATGGCACTGGGGTGCCGGTCGATTATGCTCAGGCCAGGGCATGGTATTACTCAGCGGCCAATCAGGGGAATGGTACCGCGGAGAATCAGCTTGGCTGGATGTATCAGTTCGGGCAGGGCGTGCAACAAAGCGATGCGGAGGCGTTGGCCTGGTACCGTCTTTCTGCCAACCAGGGCAGCATGCATGGTAAGAACAACCTTCAGGCCTTAACCGACGACTTGGAGGAACGCGGCGGTTTGGAAAGTACCAACAGCATCGTTCTTCACGATCCTGCCCTCGCGCAGGCGCAGCACTGGGCGGACATCCGCGATCTGCGCAGTCGCATTACCGGACTAGAGACCGATGCTGTGCACCAGGATGAACTCGCCGACCAGCTCGAACATACCGGAAATGGGAAAAACGATGCGATCGCCAAAATGTTCAATGCCATGGGCAGCGTCGGTGCAGTCAAGTTCCATGTTGAGGCGGCAAAGTATCGCGCTGAAGCCGCACGCCTGCGGGAAAAACTGGCTAAACTTGAGAATCAAAATGTGCCAACACCTTAACATCGAGGACGGGTGGCCCGGTCGTTCCCGTTTCGGGTTTCGGACGGGTGGCGCCCCCGGCATGTCATTCCGAAGGTGTTGCGGGGGAAACTTAGTGAAGACGAGGTGTTTCCTATTTCGGGAGGACGCTCACTTGGCGAGAAGTAGTAACGGTCCCGTCTGTCTCTTAGCCGCGTTCCGCAAGTAACCCGAACCTTATGCACTGGCATCCCTCGCGTCCGCCGCGGCGGACGCGGGGAATCTGCTTTTGTGCGCTCACCGACTGCAAGACAGCAGATCCCCCACTCCGCGTTGAAATCATTGACACCATAAACAGGTCGGCTGCGGAGTGAGGGATGACAGTGTCTAGAGCGGAAGACGGCGCCAAGCCTAAGGCAGGGAAAACGGGGAATCGATGGATTCACGCTGGCCTGGAAGGGCCTAGCTGGGCATGCGCCAAGCCGAGGAACGCTTTCCCTACAATATCCGCACCTTCTCATTCGTCTACAAGCGTAGGTGAAGTACGCAGCGAGCCTGGAGCGCATGGCACTCGAGCAGGACGAGCGGATCTCCGAAGTCGTCAACCGGGAGCAGTCCCGGTTGCGCAACTTCATCCGCCGGCGCGTGCCTGACCCGCGCGATGTTGAGGACATTCTGCAGGACGTCTTCTACGAACTGGTAGAAGCAAACCGCCTGCTGATGCCGGTCGAACACGTCACCGGCTGGCTGTTTCGCGTGGCGCGAAATCGCATCACCGATCTCTTCCGCAAGAAGAAGCCGGAGAGCTTCAGCGATACAGCCATTGCGCACGACGAGGACGACGAACTACAGCTCGAAGACATGCTGCCTTCGCCCGATGCGGGACCGGAGGCGCTTTTCGCCCGCAGCGTGCTTCTCGATGAACTCGCGCTGGCGTTCGAGGAGCTGCCCAAGGAACAGCGCGAGGTATTTGTTGCGCACGAGTTGGAAGGGCGCAGCTTTAAGGAGATCGCAGCCGAGACCGGCGTGACCGTGAACACGCTGCTCTCGCGCAAGCGCTATGCGGTGCTGCATCTGCGTGAGCGATTGCGAAGCATCTATGACGAACTTAGGAAAGCTTGAGGAACAAACATGAGCAGGGGAAAAAAGAAACTGATCTGGATGGCTCCCGTGGCTATTCTGGGATTGGCGCTATTTGTCTACCTCGGCGGCGAGATCGTTATGCATTTGTGGAATTGGCTGCTGCCACCGCTCTTCGGCTGGCGCCAGATTACCTTCTGGCAAGCGCTTGGAATTCTGGCGCTGTGCAGGATTCTCTTCGGCGGATGTGGATGGCACGGTTCCGGTCCCTCCAATTTCCGCCGCCGCATGGGCGATCGAATGGCTGAGCGCTGGGAGCACATGACCCCCGAGGAGAGGGAACGAGCCCGGCAACGGTGGCAGGGGTTTTGCGGCCCCTCAGCGACTGAGCCCAAAGCATGAGCGGCAAAGAAAAGGGAACTGATGGACTGCCGTTCGCGTACGCGTCTACAGCGAGTCACTCGGTACCCTGGCTGCTTGTTAATTCCTGCGCTGCGGCGAAGTCTAAGGAATGCAAGCACCGATAGTCGAGTACCGACCGCTGGTGGGGGAATCTGCCAACGAACGATCAATCGACAGGAGAGTAAACATGTCAAAGGTATCGCGGTACCGCTTCCTTCTTGCCATTGCAGGCTGCCTGCTGCTGGCCCAGCCTGTGAAGGCGGCTGCGGAAGAAGGAGTCCGAGGCAATCTTGTCGACGTCACCTGGCTTGCGAAACATCTTAAGAATCCCGATGTTGTGATTCTCGACGCGTCGCCTGAGACCTACGCGGCAAACCACATCCCTAGTGCGCTAAGCGCCAACATCTACGACCTCTTCTCCTACGGATTCGGGGGAGTATCGGACGCCAAAGTGGAACAGGTATTCCAGGCCTGGGGGATTAGTCCCGGGAAGAAGATCGTGGTGTACGACAAGGGCGGCGACCATTTGGCCACGAGGCTCTTTTTCGACCTCGATTATCGCGGTTTTCCCGAAGAGAATCTCTTCGTTCTGGACGGTGGGCTATTCAAGTGGCAGAAGGAGGGATTGCCCGTCACGAAGGATCCCACCGCTGCTCCGAAGAACGGAACTTTCAAGATCACTAAACTGAAGGAAGAGTTGAGAGGAGGATTGCCCGAGGTTCTTACCGCATCCGGGGACACGGCCAACAACGCTTTAGTAGAAGGACTTGAGCCCGCCTGGCATTTTGGGACTATCGCGCCCTTCGACAGGGCCGGGCATATCCCGAACGGCATCCTGGCGCCTTATCAGGACTTTTACAATCCGGACAAGACATTCAAATCACCTGAAGAAGTCAGGAAAATGTTGACCTACCTGGGAGTCAGGCCTGAACAGCAGATCTATACATATTGCGGTGGCGGAGTAGCCGCGACCGTGCCGTTCTTCGCCGCGAAGTTCATCGCGGATTATCCCAAAGTGAAACTTTTTCCTGAATCTGAACTGGGCTGGCTATCCGATCAAAGAAGCCTTCCTTACTGGACATTCGACGCTCCATACTTGATGCGGGAAACAGGGTGGCTGCAGTTTTGGAGCGGCCAGATGATAAGGATGTACCTGGGCGCACCCATCAGCCTGGTGGATGTGCGGCCCGCTACCGCGTTCAATCAGGGACATATTCCTTTTTCGCTCAACATCCCTGGAGACGTATTCAAAAACAATGTCGGCAATCCCATTAAGTTAGCTCAGATTTTGGGACCAGCCGGAGTCAATCCGTCTGACGAAGCGGTTGTCATTTCAGGCGCAGGGTTGACCAAAGATTCGGCCCTGGCATTCGTAATGCTCGAGAAGCTGGGACAGAAAAAAGTATCTCTCTTCATCGATTCGATGGATAAGTGGACCGAGCGTGGCCAACACGTCACAAAGGATGCAACGGTCGTTGCTCCCAAGAAAGGAGCGCACGACCTATCAATTCCACCCAACAACTATCCCGAGAATTTCCGCAGAGACGTAGTAGTCGCGGACCCGAAGAGTACACACGGAATCTACCCAAAGGTGTACATTGCGTCGGGAAAGGATGTGCCTGCTAAATCCCAAGACGGGAAAATTGTGCATGTCCCGTATACCGACCTCCTGAATGCCGACGGAACGCCAAAAGCGGCGAAAGACATCTGGAATACCCTGGCCAAAGCTGGAGTCCCGCGATATGCGGAGCTAGTTTGCTACTCCGATGATCCTGGGGAAGCGGCGGTGAACTATTTCATTCTCAAGCTGATGGGCTTCCCTGACATAAAGGTGTTGGTGACGTAAGAATCTGTCTGTTCCAGGTCATACTGATTCTCCTTGACAGCTTAGGAGAGACAGAGTTAATCTCCTAACCGTCTTAGGAGTACGTATGACCGACCAAGCGCAGCTTCTTCCTGGCACTCTCGATCTCCTAATCTTGAAGACTGTTTCTCTGGGTCCACTTCATGGGTACGGAATTCTCCTCCGCATCGGCCAAATCTCAGGCCAGGCGCTAACGATCGAGCAGGGAGCGCTTTATCCCGCATTGTTCCGTCTGGTGCGGCAGGGCCTTTTGAAGGCAAGCTGGGGGACGTCGGAGAACAATCGTCGCGCCAAGTTCTATGAGCTCACGGCTGCGGGGCGCAAGCGTCTGCGCGAGGAGACTGCTGGGTGGAACCGCCTTGCCGGAGCTATCGCTTCTGCCCTGGCCGCCCAACCGGAGGAAGTATGAGTCTCCTGGCCTATTTTCGTTCTGTCACGGCGAAGCTTCTTCATCGTTCTGAGTTCGACGAGGACGTGGACGCGGAGCTTCGCTCGCACATCCAGCATCGCGCGGATGATCTCGAGCGTTCCGGCGTGAGTCGTGCCGAGGCAGAACGCCGCGCACGTATCGAGTTCGGCGCTCGGGAGCGGTTCAGGGAGGAAATCCAAGAGGCTGTAGGCGGCAATTTTATCGACACTTTTCTACAGGACGTCCGCGTCAGCATCCGCGCGTTGCGCAAGTCTCCTGGATTCCTCACTGTCGCCGTTCTAACGTTGGCCTTGGGAATCGGCGCGAACGCAGTTGTTTTCAGCGTAATCAATGCGTTCATCCTGCACCCGCTGAATGTGCCTAAGGCGGAGAGCCTCTACCAACTCGAGCGAGGTAAGGATAAGGCTGGCAATTTCTCGTATCCCGACTATCTCGATCTGCGTGATCGCAATCGTAGCTTCGATGGCTTAATAGCTTGGAATGTCACTGCGGTGGGATTGGATACCGGCAAGGATCCGTACCGTTCCTGGGCAATTGAAACGAGCGGGAACTATTTCGACGCTTTAGGCATTCAGCCCCACCTGGGCCGGTTATTCCACGGTTCCGACGAGCATGGCTTGAACAGCGCTCCCTATGCCGTCCTGAGCTATGAGTGTTGGCACACTCATTTCCACGACGATTCCGGCGTCGTCGGCCGGACCATTCAGCTGAGTAAACATCCCTTTACCGTTCTCGGTGTAGCGCCTCCTGATTTTCATGGGGTACTGATGTTTTTCCATCCAGACCTGTTTGTGCCGATAGTGAACCGGGAGCAAATAGATGGATTGAGTCAGATGGATGAACGCGGCGTCCATTGGATTTTCATGGTCATGGGACACCTGAAGTCGGGAGTGACTCGGCCGCAGGCGATCGCAGATCTAAACTCCGTCGGTTCCTATCTGGAAAAGAGTTATCCCAAAGACAACAACAACATGACCTTTTCGCTGGCTAAGCCAAGCTTTTACGGCGACTATCTTGGCCCGGCTGTACAAGGCTTTCTAGCGGGATTGATGCTGCTGGCAGGACTGATTCTCCTGGCCGCATGTGCCAATTTGGGAAGTCTGTTTGCAGCCCGTGCGGCTGACCGTGCCCGCGAGGTTGCCCTCCGGCTTGCGCTGGGATCGAGCCGCACCCGCATTCTTCGGCAGGTGTTCACTGAAGCCGTGCTGATTTCCCTGATCGGAGGCGCCGTCGGGCTTTGGGGCAGCGTTCTGCTGTTGCACGGTTTGAGTGCGTGGCGGCCCTTTGCCAACTGGCCAATCCAGGTGCCTGTGAACCCAGACGCGAATGTTTATCTCGTCGCTCTGTTGCTGGCACTAGCCAGCGGTTTCCTCTTCGGCGCAGTCCCAGTGCGGCAGATACTGCGCACCAATGCGTATGAGATCGTGAAGGGCTCCGGTGCCATAGTGGGACAACGGATTACCGTCCGCGATCTGCTGCTGGTAGTGCAGATTGCTATTTGTGCGGTGCTTGTGACCTCGTCGATGGTCGCGGTGCGCGGCCTGGTGCGTTCGCTGCATAACGATTTCGGATTCAATCCGGAGAACGCAATGCTCGTAGATACAGATCTCATGATGGGCGGCTACAGGGGCGAGGGCGTTCGCAAAATGCAGCGGCGCATGATCGAGGTTCTACAGGCCATTCCCGGAGTCGAGTCGGTTGGGCTCGCGGATTCGGTTCCCTTAAGTGATGGTGCAAACTTCGCGATTGTCTTTGCCGACAAAACCACAGATTTGCGGCCAGGAAACGCCGCAACTAAAGCCGCAATGTTCAGCATATCTCCCGATTACTTCCGAGCGGATGGCACCTCTCTGCTGTCGGGACGAACCATTAGCTGGCACGATGACCAGAACGCCCCGAGGGTCGCGGTCATCAATCCGGAATTCGCGCGCAAGATGTTCGGATCAGTAACGAACGCGATCGGCGCATATTACAAGCTGCGGGACGGAAGTCGTATTCAAGTCGTAGGCATAGTCGAAGACGGAAAATATAACAGCCTTACCGAGAATCCAACGCCTGCGATGTTTTTTCCCATTTTGCAAGCTCCCACGAGTTCGACATGGCTAGTGGTGCGCTCGAGCCGCGATCCCCTGCAATTGGGACCAGCCATCAGGACCACTCTGCATGATCTGGATGCAGGACTGCCGGTTTACATCCAAACGAGGTACAAGGAGCTGGACGCAATTCTCTTTGGCGCACGCATGGCGACGATGGCATTGGGCGTGTTGGGAGTGATGGGTGCTATGCTCGCGATCACTGGCATCTTTGGAATGGCAGCATACTCAGTGAGCAAACGCCTGCGAGAATTAGGAATTCGCATCGCTCTCGGCGCGCGGCGTAACGAAGTGCTACAGAGCGCGCTAGGAAGAGCATTCAAGTTGCTCGCTCTTGGCTCCGCAGCAGGACTGCTCCTTGGAATCCTTGCGAGCCGCGTGCTGGCCTTCATCGTCTATTCGGCAACGCCCCGGGACCCGCTGGTATTAGCGGGGGTTGTCCTGGCGATGGCGTTGCTGGGGCTGCTGGCTACGTGGATTCCAGCGCAGCGCGCTCTTTCGGTCGATCCTTTGATACTGCTACGGGAAGAGTGACACGCATCAACGTCAATTAGCGAGCTACATACCGTCGTAATTCGGACCGCCTCCGCCCTCTGGTGGAACCCAGGTGATGATCTGATACGGGTCCATGATGTCGCAGGTTTTGCAGTGGACGCAGTTGGCGAAGTTTACGTGGATCTCCTTTCCATTCGGCACGTCTGAGGCTTCTACCATTTCGTAAACCTTCGCAGGACAGAAGTGCTGGCACGGATTTCCGTACTCCACAGTACAGCGTGTGTTGCAGATGTCGGTGTCGTGAATCACGAGATGAATCGGCTGATCATCGTCATGCTTGGTCCCCGAATGGTACACGTCCGTGAGTTTGTCGAAGGTTAGCTTGCCGTCGCCCTTCACCGCACCCAGCATGTGCTCGCGACCATAGCCGCCGATCGGGAGATGACTGATCTGCTGCAGGCGCTTGTGGCCGGCGTGAGCCGTGTAACGCTCGTGGAGGCCGCGTCCCAGTGTGATCTGCTGCAGTGCAGCATGAATCATGCCTTCGAACATTCCGTGCTCGAAGCCCTGGTGGAAGTTGCGGACCTTCCATAGTTCCTCGCGAATCCAGCTCTTTTCCACGCGACCCTGATAGCTGAAAAGCTGATTCGCGCTGAAATCACCGTCGACAAGGGCTTCATATGCTGACTCGGCCGCAAGCATGCCGCTTTTGATCGCGAGGTGAATGCCCTTCAGGCGTTGAGAGTTAAGGAAGCCGGCGGAATCGCCAGTAAGCATCCAGCCATCACCGGCAAGCGGCGGGATCGAAAACCATCCTCCATACGGCAACGACTTTGCGCCGTAGCGAATCATCTTGCCGCCTTCGAGCATTTGACGGACAAAAGGATGCGTCTTAAACGTTTGCATCACGTGATGCGGATCGAGGCGCGGATCCTTGTAATCGAGCCCCATAACGAAACCGAGAGAGACGATGTTGTCTTTGCTTCCGTAAATCCATGCCCCACCGTACTCGTGATTTGTGAGCGGCCATCCCGCCGTGTAAATCACTTCGCCTGCCGCGATGCGCCCCGCCGGCAGTTCCCAGAGTTCCTTCACGCCCACGCCGTAGGTCTGCGGATTGCGCTCTCTGTCGAGCCCGAAGCGTCCTATGAGTTGCTTTGTGAGCGATCCACGCGTGCCTTCTGACAGGACCGTGATCTTGGACTTCAAGTCATAGCCCGGCTCAAAGTTCGACTTGGGCTGGTTCTGCTTATCGAGTCCTTTGTCGTCTGTGCGGACACCGATTACCCGATCATTCTCAACCAGGAGTTCCGATCCGGCAAATCCGGTAAAAATAGTGATGCCGGCCTGTTCGACTTTTTCCCCGAGCCACTTCACGAACTTGTTAATCGAGATCACGTAATTGCCGTGATCGCGCATGGGAGGCGGCGTAATGGGAGATTTGAACTTCGAGTTCTCGGTGAGAAAGTAAACCGCTTCTTTGCTAACCTCAGCATCAATCGGCGCTTCCTTCTCGAAGCCAGGAAGCAACTCGCGCATCGATCGGGGATCAAGCAGCGCACCTGAAAGACAATGCTGTCCAACCTCGCGAGCTTTCTCGAGAACGTAGATGTTCTCCTTGCTCAGTGGCCAGTCAGGGTTTTTCCTGTTGTGTTCGTCAATGAGCTGCGAGAGCCGCAATGCACAAGCCATGCCAGCCGGACCGCCGCCAACAATAACGACATCGGCTTCCATTTGTGGACGATCAATGTCAGGGAGAGGAGTGCGAAAGATCATTTTAGGAAAGGCGAACGAACGCTCTTTATGCCTTAGCTTTCTTTACTTCCTCGGTCAGTGCAGGAACGATGTCGAACAGGTTGCCGACGACGCCGAAGTCTGCAATTTCAAAAATGGGAGCCTCAGCATCTTTATTTATTGCAATGATACTTCTAGAACCTTTCATTCCTACGATGTGCTGAATAGCACCGCTGATTCCTAACGCCAGGTACAATTTCGGAGCCACTGTTTGTCCCGAAGAACCGATTTGTCGATCCATTGGTAGCCAGCCGGAATCGCAGATCGGCCTCGATGCGGCGATTTCTCCTCCGAGAGCATCGGCCAGGGCTTTCGCAAGTTCGATGTTCTTCTGCTCCTTGATTCCGCGACCGACTGAAACGATAATTTCGGCCTGCGTCAGATCTACTGCCTGCTTTGCCTCTTTGAAGATGTCGAGCGGTTTGACGCGGATTGCAGCGCCATCTACTTGCGCCGGGACTTTCTCGACCGGAGCTGCGCTCGTACCTATCTCAACCTTGTCCCCGCGGTAGGAACCTGCTTGGAATGTGGCAAAGTGTGGTGGATCGCAACTGAATGAAACATCGGCGGCGAATTTACCTTGGAACATCTGACGAGTGAAAACCAGCTTGGCGCCGTCTTTTCGATAGCCAACCGCATCGCTGATCAGCGTTCGTCCGAGAGCTGCAGCGAGCTTCGGCGCGAAGTCGCGGACCTGATACGTGTGGGGCATGAGCACGAGCTTCGGTTGCTTGGATGTGATGAACTGCTTGAGCGCACGGACATACGCGTCGGCGGTATATCGTTCGAGCTGCGGAGACTCGATAGCATACACCTTTGCAACTCTTGCCTTTGCGATCTCCTGAACGACCGGATCAATGCCTACGCCGAGTACGGCAGCCTCAAGACTCAAGCCACTCTGTGCCGCAATCGCCTGTGCTGCGGTAAGCGTCTCCAGCGAGATACGGTTCAGCTTGCCTTCACGCTGCTCGACTACCACGAGGATTGTGTCTGCCATGAACTCCTTTTGCGGAACACTGGAAGAGCGAACACGAAGGTCACGAAGGATAACCCAAGGTCACGGAGCACTCTTCGTGACCTTATCCTTGCCTTCGTAACCTTCGTGTTCGCTCCTGGTTTTACTCTTTTTCGAATGCTGCAGTCCAAGCGCAAGCAACGCATATGCTCCAAGACTATCCGGCAGCAGCAGCCACTTGTAATCTACAGGCCACCGGCGCGGCCAGAAGGCAAGCAGGAGAGCAGCGTGCACAAGGAAGACCGCACCGGCAATGGCGAGAATTCTCGCTTTATGCGGCGGGATGGCTTCCCTGGAATCTGCGAATCCTCTCACGCCTCTCCTCTGCTCCCATGTGGAGACGCAAACGGAGCACGCGCCTGCGCTCGACGTAGCCCCACAGAACGAGTGCCAAACCTATCGTGCCCGAGACCGTGCACATGACGCTGAAAAACGCGTTCCCGCTGCCCACGTCCCAGCCGACCCAAACCAGCAGCACCCAGGCATAGATCAACAGGAAACCTCCCAGCACCATGAGCGTGCGGCTCAGATTGCGGCTGTCCTCGACGCGAGATTCCAAATCTGGCCCCACGAATCCCAATCGATCATGCGCATGACGCAGCGCGTTATCGTCGAGAATGCCCTCTTCCAGGCGACTCAACGACTCGCGCGGATAGCGTTCCGGGTGAATGTCCATCCCGAAACTATGGCCTCCGTGATGGTGCTGCTGCTCTGCCCGATTTGATCCACTTCCCTTTTCCGGAATCGCCATACATCCTCCTGAACTATCACCTCGATCCTATTCAGTTCGATGCAAATGGCGCAGCCCGTGATTAAAGTACGCGAACCTCGTTCTTAAGTTTATCCACCAACTTTTTGGCTACTTCAGCAGCCGATCCCTCCAGCATCTCGGTCTTCTTCTGCTTTTGTGGAATGTAGAGCTTCTCGATTTTCTGCAGATTCGGTCCGAGCGCCTGCTGGATTTCGCCGTGAGTCACCTTCCGCAGCGGCTTGTTCTTCGCCTGCTTGATGCCGATCAAAGTCGCATAGCGCAGCTTGTTGATGCCGGATTGAATCGTAAGCACCGCCGGCAACGGCATTTCGAGATGCTGAAAGAATCCGGCCTCAAGCTCGCGTTTCAGGCGAATGCCACCATCGCTCTTTTCAATACTCATGATGATCGTCGCATGCGGCCATCCTAGAATCTCAGCCAGCAAGACTCCGGTTTGCGCGTAGCCGTAATCGTCCGACTGCAGACCAGTAAAGATCAGGTCAAACTGCTCTTCTTTGATGGAAGCTGCGATGGCTTTCGCCGTGTTAAATGAATCCAGTCCAACAAACTCGTTACCTTCCAGATGAATGGCGCGATCAGCACCCTTGGCGAGAGCCTCACGCAGAACCTGCTGCGCGCGCGCCGGGCCGGTGGTGATTACGACCACCTCGCCCCCGTGCTTCTCCTTTTGGCGGAGCGCCTCTTCGAGCGCGTAAGCGTCGGGCTCGTTGACCTCGTAAGAGACGTCTTCTCGGATCCACGTGCCGCTCTCGTTGAGCTTGAGAGGCGCGTCCTTCTGCGGCACCTGCTTCATGCAGACCAGAATCTTCATATCTGTTCGGGCAAACTGGTGAGTATAAACGAGAAGGGCCCGGAGCGAACACGAAGGTCACAAAGGACAAGCCAAGGTCACGAAGAATTTCTTTGTGACCTTGGCTTGTCCTTCGTGGCCTTCGTGTTCGCTCTTGTTCTTGCCTTTACTCCAGGAAGGCGACGGATTGGACTCCAGCAACCTCGAAGCGCTTGCGGCAGCGCATGTTCTTGCATGCGACCATGTCGTCCTTCCGCACCATGTATGACCGCGCCTTGGCGAACTTAGCTCGATCGCGCTCGTCCGCGCGAGGTGGAAGCTGGCGCTTCTTGGTGCGGACGAGCCATGAGAGCTCGTAGTCACCGGCCTGACGGCAATGCGGACATGTGAGGTTGTGCGACCGCTTCTGGTCTCTCTCATCGAACATCTCGCGTTCTTCCACAAAACCTCCGCCACGTCCCGGGCAACACGCGATTATTGCATAATGCCTGTGTTCCCGAGGGAAAGCGGCGAAGGATGGCAACCCGGAAAAAGAAGAAGAAATTCAGCGCAACGAAAGCGGTAAAGTCCATGGCTCGTGCCACGATCGGCACGCCGCCTCCGGTGCAGAGGATCCCTACATTGAAGGAATCGCGAAAAGACTCGAAGCACAAGCCAACACTAGGGAAATTGCTTTCGGAAGAGTGAGTATCAACCCGGAGTGCAGCGGAGCGGCTAAAATTTATCCAGCATCCAGACGTTTGAGTTTCCGCTCGCCTTCCAGAGCGCCAAATGATGTCCATCGTTCGATGGGATCGCCCACCCTATCAGCATCTTGTCGTCGCGCAGCATCGGTCGAACATGTCCCTCGAGATCGACATTCAATAGCGCCCAGATGCCATCCGTAGTATGAGCGGCGGCCCAAATGCTTTTGCTATCCGCCGCCCAGTCGAGCGAAGTCAGGGCAGCCCATCCCGGAACGGGAATCGTCCTGCTACTGAAATCATGAAGTGACGTGATCTTGATGGCGGGCTCATTCTTAGTAAGGCTCGTATAGACTTGCGTCTTATTCGAAGTCACCAGACTCTGCCCGTTAGGCGATAAGCTCCAGTTATAAGTCGAATAATCCACCCCCTCAATCAGCAGCTGCGGAATTTCTCGACGCGCACCTTTCACCGGATCGAAGCTGAAGAAGCGTTCGCCTTTTTGATCAATCTCGCTTAGCAAACAGAGAGTAGCGGGGGCGCGCGCACACTGCTCGTTGTTCACTCCCACATGCTCCAGAACCAATTGCGGAGGACCGCCGGCCAGCGGCATGCGCATCAAGGGGACCGGGCTCGGCGTGTCTGACATTTTGCGCGAAACGTAGTAGAGGAGCGACGAGCCATCCGGAGTCAAACGGGGCAAGTATGCCCACATGTCGCCGCCCACCAGGACCTCAGGTTCGGTCTGGTCCAGCGCCTGCTTGAAGATGTGATACGGACCATCCCGATTCGAGACAAAGAGGACATACTTGCTATCCGGCGTCCAGGCAAATGGATAGTCGTCGCGATCGTCAAGCGTGAGCCGACGCGGAGCACTAAGCTCTTTTCCTCCAGCTTCAAGTGTGGAGACGTACACGTCGGGCTGAATCGTGTTTCGCAGAAGCGTCAGGCGATTGCCAGCGCTTATGCTGATAGAGCCAATGTATCCAGGGCCACTGCTGAGGCGAATCGGCCCACGAAACCTCGCGTTGTCTGGGCCGAACATGCGATACGCCCAGAGGGTGGAATTTCCAGGCGACAGAGGCGAGGCGATGGTTGCATAAATAAGACGATCGTCCTTCGTCCATGCTAATCCCCCAAGCAGGCCAGGAGTCTGAAGCACGACCTCGGTCTTGCGGCTCGCAATTTCCAGAGTCTCAATTTGGGAAGTAGTTCCCCAGCCGCTGGGATCGTACTTGCTGCGAACGAATGCGATGCGCTTTCCATCCGGAGACCATGCCGGGGGGCCAAAAGAATTCTTGAAGTGACTCCCATCGCTCTCGAGGACCTTATGAGGCCTCTCGCCATCCGCCTGCATGATCCACAGCGCCGTGCTGCCTTCCGGCGTGAGCCACGCCGCCTCGGAATGCTCGGCGTACACAATCTGCGATCCGTCCGCAGACACTCCAGCCCAGCGGCCCTGATCAGCCAGCTTGCGCGGCGTACCGCCCATGATGGAAATCGTCCACAAGCTCGTAGGTTCGTGCGGACCAGCAACCCAGGTCACGAGTATGTGAGTCCCATCAGGGAACCAGCTCGCCGGCTGTGGAATGAAACCGGCAGGCAGTGGGATGGAGTGAGTTTCACCAGTGTCCATCTGGCGCAGGTAACAACCATATTTATCGGAGAAGACCAGCCACTTCCCGTCAGCCGAGATCGCCGCGCCGGTGATTCGCGCCTCTTCCGGATTTGCAGTAAGCCGGCTCTCGCTCGCCTGACTCCCCTGCGAGGACCGCAGACCTGCATGAAAACCGATGCTTAAAACGATGGCGAGCACTGGCACGAGCGCAAGCCACAGCCATTTACGCCGGACGGGAGAAACCGGAGCAGGATCGGCCTTCGGCTGTTCCACCGGCGTCGCGATTCCATTCACCGGAGCGATGAAGCGATAACCCCGCCGCGCAACAGTCTCAACAAACCGAGGATTTTCGGCAGAGTCACCCAGAGCGTCGCGAAGGCGCCGGATCGCAGCGTTGAGGCTGTGATCAAAATCGACAAAGGTGTCCGCCGGCCAAAGCTTCTTTTGCAGTTCATCGCGGGTAACGATCTCGCCCGGTCGTTCGATTAGAGCAAGCAGTATCTGGAACGGTTGTTCCTGCAACCGTATCCGCGAACCGTTGCGACGAAGTTCCCCCGCCCGCAGATCCACTTCGAACGTACCAAAGCGGATCGTCGGCAGCTCGTTCGCGCTGGTTACCGCCATTGCCACCCCGCAAGCATCACCGACTCTAACACCCTCCGGTTGGATTCCGCCAAGTCACCAAAGCTTCTAAGTTTTAGACGTTACGCAGCTTATCTCGTTACCCACATTTAGGTTGGCGGTGATTCTCCCGCCATTGAGGTACGCACACTCGGGATCGATGTTGGCAATGCCGAGGAGGCGATCACAATGGCCCGCCGATCTGGGTTCTGGATTCTAGCCCTCATGCAACTGGCAGCTCTGGGCGCTTGGGCTCAGGCGAGTCAACAACATCTCTTGAACATCTTCGTTTACAACCACGCCGGAGTTTCGAGCCGAGTTCTATCCCAGGCAGAAGAAAACGCGACACGCATCTTCAGACTCTCCGGTCTCCATGCAATCTGGATAAGCTGCTCAACTGCCGGCGTCGCTGGGACGGATTGCACAGGCCTGCCTCAACCGGGCGACGTCGTCGTTCAAGTCGTCCATGAGACCAGAAAGCTGAAAGATGACGTTTTCGGAGCCGCATTCCTGGGACAGGATGGCACTGGACAACTCACCGACATTTACTTCGATCGAGTCAACGAACTTCACCGGGATTGGAAAGTGTCGCTTGCGCACCTCTTAGCGCACGTGATGGCACACGAGGTCGGGCATCTTCTGTTGGGACTAAACTCGCATTCCCTTTCGGGAATTATGCGTGGCTTCTGGGAGCCTGAAGAACTAAAGGCAGTCGAGCGCGGACGACTCCTCTTCTCGTCCGAGCAGTCCAAGTTGATGCGAGAAAGATTAACTGCGATCTCTGCGCAGCGCGAGTCGAAGAACACCTTGCAAGCTGGGATCGGCTCCTCTTGGTAACCAAAGCCGGAGCCCCCGCTCCGCAGGCTCCATTGGCGCATGCGTCCTGCGAGAAGAACGGATCGGCGGCTCTTCGAGCGAGCAACGGACTCAGCCTGAACCAGTCTTAATTCACTGGTGTTCGCGGAACAGCGAATTTAACAGTGAATCTAACAGTGAATTTTTTCTGAAAACGCCGGCGAGCAACGGACAGTTCCGCGCAACCTCCTGCCGCGTCAGAGATTATCGAAATTTGCGATTTTTACGCGCCACAAAGAACAGTGAATAACAGTGAATAAGCAGTGAATCATGAGATTTGTAATCCGTTGCTCGCGCCAGCGTCCGATCATTGCGGACGAGCACTTACCCCAGCGGCATAAGTTCCAAAATGAAATTTTCGTTGACTCACAATCTCGACTCGTGGTATCACCGAACTACGTTCGGTGCTGAGGAATGGCCGCTCCGTTCGCGAGCGTGGGATGACATGAGCGCCGATCAGCCGGCCACCCGTCCAGGGAAGGGCATCGGCTTTAGCCGCCCCGTTCTGAGGCGCAGGGAAGGGCATCGGCTTTAGCCGTGCCGTCATGAAGAATTAAGAGGATCCGGCTTTAGCCGCTGAGGTATTCCATTTTGGAATCCACAACGTTTTTCCGCAGCCTGTAAAGTCGTGCCCTTCCCTAAGACATTGCCCTGCGAAGGTCTGCCCGCCATAAATGAGGATCGTCCCCGGTTTCCCATGATGTAGGCATCGCGCGGGAATGCGAGAGCAATTCCGCAGGCGCATCGACCTGAGCGGGCCGTGTCCTAATCATTTGACACTCCCCGAGTCCCCGAGTAGGCTCTTGGGCGCTCCCCAGCCCCAATCGCTCCCTCTGCTCAGGCCCTAGCTCCTTATCTGCATCTGCTTTTCGTGTGCTCGCCCCCAGTCGAGCAACTTTGAACTCAATTTGTCGCGAGGAGGAAGAACGTGAAACTCTGGCGAACTGCTTTTACTTCATGTCTGCTGCTGATCGCAATCGGCGCTTCTGCTCAGACCGTTATCAACAGTGATGTTCACAACCCGAGAGGACTGAAGTTTGGGCCCGATGGACACCTCTATGTCGCCGAAGGCGGCACGGGTGGAACGAAGTCGAGTGCCGGTCTGTGCCGCAGGTCGTCCCACCCGTCGGACCTTACACCGGCGACTTCAATGCGCGGATTTCAAAAATCAACGTAGCCACCGGCGCGCGCACGACGGTCGTCGATCATCTGCCGTCGTCGCAAACTTCCGCTGCGCTAGGTTCGTTAGTGAGTGGCGTTGCCGATGTGGCATTCATTGGCGACACGCTCTACGCGGTCCTGGCCGGCGCCGGCTGCTCGCATGGTCTCGCCGGCACGGCCAACATCGTGTTCCGCGTGAACAGCAACGGATCGATTACGCCGATCGCCGACCTCAGCGCTTTCTATAAGAACCATCGCGTTGCCCATCCCGAACCCGACGACTTCGAGCCGGACGGAACCTGGTACAGCATGCTATGAAGGTCAAAGTCCCGGTTGCAGCATCAATCCTGTACACCGAGACGTTATTTGAGCCGGAATTCGCCACAAAGGGAAACTTCTCCGACGGATCGATAGCGATTCGCGGTCAGGCATCACTTAGACAGTGCTCTAAAGGTCTCCGCTGAGCCAAGAGAATACGCGCAGAGAGTATCGACCCGTCCTCCATCGCTATTTCCGCCTGCGACCAGCACTGTGCCATCCGGAAGCAGCGTCGAGGTATGCGCAGTGCGCCGTGTTCCCATCGACGCCGTCTCTGCAAAAAAACCGGTCGCGGGCTCATAGATTTCTGCAGTATTCAAAACGCCCTGAATTGCGGTACCGCCGCCGGCTATCAAGACGTTGCCGTCCGGTAGCAGGGTCGCCATGTGTTCCTCTCGGGCTTCCACCATGCTGCCCGTGGGCGTGAATGTTCCCGTTGCCGGATCATAAAGCTCCGCGGTCGACGCGATCATTGTTGCCGGCGAACCTGCGCAGCTGGAGCTACTGACTGAAGCGATACTAATCACTCCACCCGTGACGAGCACTTTCCCGCTGGTCAGAAGGGTGGCAGTGTGTCCGCCGCGTGCGGTTCCCATGTTGCCTGTCGGCGCGAAAGAGCCCGTGAGCGGATCGTATAGCTCAGCCGTCGAGAGTGCGTTAAAAGCGAAACTCGACGGAAGTAGGAATGTCGTCAAACCTCCGGCGATCAGGACTTTTCCGTTCGGCAGGAGCGTTGCTGTGTGTGAGTAGCGCGGTGTGCCCATGGCGCCGGCGGGAATGAACGAATTTGCGGCCGGATCGTAGAGCTCGACGCTCGCGGAAGCGGCGCCGAAAGCTGGGAATCCGAATCCTCCCTCGTTACCTCCGCCGGCAAGCAATACCTGCCCATTGGGCAACAGAGTGGCGGTATGCGCAGCACGAAGTGTGCTCATATCCTTCGTACCGGAGAAAGTACCGGTGGCTGGATCGAACAGTTCTGCAGAGGCCAGAGTTGGAGGTTGATCAAGACCGACTCCAAAGCCGCCGGTCACGAGCACGTTCCCATTTTGGAGAAGCGTCGCGGTATGCCAATCGCGGGGCGAGATCATCCGTCCGGTGAGCACGAACGAATGGGTCGCCGGATCATAAAGTTCGGCATCGGACTGGCCCGCTTCTTCAAAATCCTCGGTAGGACCCTGGCTCCCTCCGGCCATGAGAACTCTGCCGTCATTGAGGAGCGTTGCGGTGTGAACGCCGGCTACGCGGTTCATATTCGCGTTGGGCGAAAAGGCACCAGTAGTCTCTCCAACGCTGATGGTGGCCATGCCGCTCCTGCTCGGATCTGCGGCGCTGGTAGCGATCAGGTGGAAGGTGCCCGAGAATGCAGGCGCGCTGTAAAGCCCGGCAGAGGTTACCGTACCGCCAGTTGTACCTTCTTGAATGGTCCAGGTGACCGTCTGGTTCGCTGCGGGGGGACTTACGCTAACGGTGAACTGCTGCGTCCCTCCAATCGGCAGAATAGCTATAGCTGGCGTCACTGTTAGCGAGGGAATCGAACTGACGGTGATCGTGACTGATGCCGTCGCGGGTGCGGCGCCCGAACGGCTGGCGGTGACCATATAAATCATCGTCCCTGTTGAGTTCGGGAATACGGAAAAGCTGCCATTGCAAGGAACTGAGCCTGAATTGGTTGGACCCGAAAGCGTACAGCTCGATGCGTTTGTAGCCGTGATGCTGAGCGTGTCGGACTGACCAATGAGTATGTTCGTCGTCGAAGCAGTGAGCGTCACTGTGGGAGCGGTGGAGCCGGCTCCTCCGCCGCCGCATCCGAGAGCGAATACAACGGTCAGGTTCACGAGAACAACGAAAACTTTCATGGTGACGACCTCGCTGCTCTAGCCTGTTATTGGCTTCGATTGCAGGCACTGTCGCGCTCCAGCGTTTCTAGCTCAATGCCGCGCCTGTCCTATTGACCTCACATTGACGTCGCAGGCCATCTATTTGGAGTCATTGGGGTTCGCCGCCTCCTCGGAGTTGAGGAGAGCGGCTGCGTTCGGTGCTACACTCTCCGCTACCCATCCTTTGCGAGAAATAAGATGGAAGTCGTAAGCGGAGCGGTTCATTTCGGCGCTTTCGAGGTCGATTTGCGCACCGAAGAACTCCGCAAGCATGGGCTGAAACTGCGGCTGCCCCGACAGTCGTTTCAAGTTCTAGTCCTGCTGTTGCAACATCCGGGCGAGCTCGTGAGCCGGGAGGAGTTGCGCGAAAAACTCTGGTCGGCTGAAACATTTGTGGACTTTGACCACGGACTGAATGCGTCCGTCAATCGCCTGCGGGAAGCGCTCGGGGATTCGGCCGAGCAACCGCAATTCATCGAGACACTCCCGCGTCGCGGCTATCGGTTTATCGGGTCAATAACTGCGCCTTCAGAGCGCCCCTCTGTGCTGAAGGGTTTACAGGCAGTTGGCGCCGCCGCACTGGCGCTCGCCGTGACGACGGATGCGGCAGTGGATGGCCATCCTCACGCTTCTTCGGGTAGCTTCCCGTTCGCGGAAGATTCCCCGAAAATGATCCGAGGAAGGCGGCGACTTAATTCGTGGGTAGCGGTGGCAGTCCTGTCGCTTTTTGCTCTTGGTAGTCTCGCGATACTCTTCACACGTTGGCGGAACAACACTTCGGCAGCATCTGGCTTGGTCATAACGCCCTTGCCTGGCCTTGAAAATGCACTTGTAGCCGCAGTTTCACCAGATGGCAAATACGTAGCTTACAAGGAACGTGGAAAGGGTACATCTGCCTCCTTATGGATCCGTCATCTGCCGACTGGCAGCATCACTCAACTGGTACCCGAGCAGGAGCTCTCCTTATTGCAATTATCGTTCACTCCAGATGGCAACTATGTTCATTACACCCGTCTGGAGCCGGAGAATGTTGGACAGTCCACAGCCGTATATGAGATTCCGATCCTCGGCGGAATTCCCAAAATGCTTCTCGACCATGTCGCTTCAGGTCTGGCTGTCTCGCCTGATGGCAAACGATGGGCTTACGCTGTCTGGGATTTCTCTTCTTCTATCTTTCGGCTCGTTGTTTCCGATGTCGGTGGCAGCGAAGTGAAGATTCTGGCTTCGCGGCGCGGAGACGAGGGTAGCTTCGGAAATGAACCCGCGTGGTCCCCGGACGGACGCCTGATAGCAACTACCAGTGACATGGAAGCGAATGGTAAGCATTTCAGTGCAATCGAGATTTTCCCTGCATCGGGCGGCCCATCACGTTTGATCAAAATTGCAGAACGCGTGCGGAGAGTCCTCTGGATGCCGAACGGGAGCGGACTAGTCGTGATTGCACGCGACGCAGCTCCCAAGTCACCGGGCCAAATCTGGTTCCAACCCTATCCGGAGGGCGCAGCCCGCCAAATGACGCACGATACCGATGACTATAACGAAATCAGCATCACAGCAGATGGAAAAACCGTAGTTGCGGCGCAGGAAGCCACGTTCTTCACTACCTGGGTCGCCACCGACCTCAGATTCTCGGAAGTTTCATCGAATAAAGATGAAACTGTCGCAGGTTGGCTGGACAACGATCACCTATTGCTTGTCGTTCGCAACCAAGAATTGTTCGAGTTAAATTCGGACGGATCAAGCCGAAGACTGCTGTTTAGTGACGGTAAGCGCATCGATAATGCGGCAGCGTGCGGAGACGGTGAACACATTCTCTTTTCTCGACGGACGGGTTCGGCTTCTGAGTTGTTTCGCATTGATCGTAAGGAAAATAGAGCAGTCAGGATTGCAACTAATACACTTGGAATGGGAGACTGTTCACCTGATGGCAAATGGGTCGTCTTCAGCCGATATGTTCGCCCACACGCTTCGCTCTGGCGAGCTGGAATCGATGGAAGAGGTGAGACTGAGTTGCCGCAGATTGATGAGGAGAGTACTGATGAGATTGCACAGGCGCTCCTGCCATCGATTTCGCCAGATGGAACGCACATTGCCTATATTAACAGCCTTCTGAGCACAACTGCCGGAAAGCCGCCAATGCGATGGCGGATTTGCTTGATTCCGTCTGAGGGCGGAGCGAACAAAATGGTAGGCGATTCTTGGTTCGTCCCAACTCGGTCATCGGAAGTGGAGGACTTCCAACGGATGGGGCCTCCGCGCTTTTCGTCTGATGGCAAATCAATTGAGTATTTGAAAAACACCGGTGGAGAACACGAATTATGGACGCAGCCCCTGACCGGTGGCCCACCACATAGGATCGTAAATATTCCTGCTGAGACTGTGGAATTTTTTAGTTGGTCTCCCAATGGGCACAAGCTCGTCGTCGCGGCCTCCAGGCGTTATCGGAATATCGTGAGAATTGAAGGATTGGTTCATTGAGATCTAGCGTTGAGTTCTTTTGCGGGGTTGGCACTTCCTCGGTTCGTACGAATGGCCGAGTAATGTCGGGAACAGGCGGGTGGCGCAGCCTGATTTTTTTCGTGTGCAACGCCCAGGCTGTGGGTGCCGCACTCCGCGGGCTTTTTCGCGGGGTGCGCAATCGAGCAGTATGGGAGACCCCTGAGAGAGACAAAACCAGAAACAGAGCACTACTCAATTCTAAGGGTGCGCCACCCGTCCTGGGACGTTACTCATCGATGGGCGGCCCAACAATGCCTGATCCGAATGGTTCGACTACAGTAGATAGCTCTTCCAGCGACAAGCCGACAAGCTTGGGGTAAAGCTCTTCTACTCCACCTGGTGAAAAGAAGGTCGACATGCGGATCGGAGCGTTCGAACGATTCCTCCACGCGTGATGTGCGCCTGCGGGAATAACCACAATTGAGCCGACGGAGGCGTTGAAAACGTTGCCGTGGATGCTGAAGGTCACAGACCCTTCAAGGATGTGAACAATTTCATCTTCCGCATGGAAGTGCATAGGTGTTGCTGTGCCTGGCGCCGCGATATTTTCCATAATTGCATAGCGGCCATTCACCTGCGTTCCGTGAACCCGAATGCACAATCGTTCTCCGGCGATTGCCTCAAACCATTTGATGGTGTCATGGTGAGTGACAATAGGTGCACGTTGTTCGAGTGCATGATCAGATCCAGACTCCGTGCCGAACTTGTGGGGATTATTCATCAGAATTTCTCTTTTGTGGAGTGAAAGTTTTCGTTTTCTTACTTAGGATTGAAACACTTCAGCTAGCATCTTTATTCCCTGTCGGCATGTCGATATCCGAGAACGGAAGAACGCGAGAACGATTTGCCGGGACTAAGGCCCGGTTCTCGAATCGCCCCATCTAGCCAGATCGAAGTCTGTTCGGGCAATGCCGGTTCATGATGATCGGGCGGTTCATGAACGCCATCATCTCTTTGAGGTTCTGACCGTGGTTGTTGGAGCAACATGTGGGCGAGGGCGAGGGCAACGTGCGTCACTGTCCAGTGCTCGTGCTCGCCGACCTCAAGGATTCGGCCGGCGAACGGGTAGTCCTGGTTCCGCGCCAACTCTCGAATCTCTACCCATAGCGTCTCTGCGTCGGCTTCCATCAAGCGGGCGCTTACCTCGCTAATGCGTTTACTCCTAGCTTCGAGCATGTGTACCCCCTACTTCGCGCCTTGCTTGTTGATCAGGTATCTCGCCGGGCCCCCTCGTAGGAAGCCTCACCTGCGATTGCGACCTTGCCTTGCATTACAGTGCAAGTCTTTTGCTACGGTGGTCCCAAATTTATTTGTTGTCCGCTGTGATCTTTGTTTGTCAGTCCCCGCTTGTCAGTCCCCTTGCTGGTTTTGCAACTCTATCGACTACATCGCATAAGACACGCGAGCGCGTGTTGTATTCCCGGCGCTGTGAGTCGCGCGCGGCAATATATGCTGCCGGATAAGCAGCATCGTCTCCGATACCGAACAGAATTCCCCGACCTTCGGCTGTACAACCAGGGCAATCCTAGAAAGTACAAGCCTGGGTATCTGGTGACTGACTCCATGCTTCTGGATGGGATATCGGTCCGAATCGACGACTGGCAACTTCACGAAGCTGAAATCAAAAGCGTATCCCGTTGCCCACATAACAGTGGAGATTCCCACCCGTTGCGAGTTCAGTTCTGTCAACTCTTCCTGCTGATAGCCATCGAGCAATCGTGGGATGCTCTCGGTCGGAGCGGCCAACCCGACACGGCTAATGTAATCGTCGATCTTGCTTAGTCTTC
The DNA here is from genome assembly GCA_035567895.1 of Terriglobales bacterium. NCBI lineage: Bacteria > Pseudomonadati > Acidobacteriota > Terriglobia > Terriglobales > Terriglobales bacterium. Next base: position 28,747 of record DATMPC010000012.1, read on the forward strand.
TCAAGCAGCGCCTCGTCCGGCTGCGAGAGATCGAGGGGTTCGGCATAAGGGCTGCGTGCAGCTCAGATCCTCTGTGGGCCAGTAGACTTCGATCGTGTTGCCGTCAGGATCGTCGAAATAGAAGGCGAAGGACACGCGGTGGTTAAAGACGAACTTGATCGGAATATTCTTCTTCACAAAGCGCGCGTGGATGGACCGGAACTCGGCGAGTAAAAAGACCTTGAAGGCGATGTGCGCAAAAACGGGGTTGGCGAACAAGGCTATTTCGTGCGATTCCTCATCGGGACGGCTGCTCAGGAAGGCGGTCGCTCCGAGCGAATGATCGGGCGCGCTCCCGCCGACGATCTCCATGCCAAGAACGTCCCTGTAGAATTCCGCCGCCGCCGGGTTTGTAGCGCGTAATCCAACGTGGTGGATACCGGTGTTCGGGCAGCCAGCGTGCTTTCTCCTAGAGGCCTCCTTGGCGGACCATGCTTTACCACGGCTCAAGCTGGTATGCAATTTAACAGACATATACAGATGCTCCTTTGACCGCGCGGCCGTATCGTTGCCAAACGTTAGTGTGCGCGCAGAGTTTGATGGCCGTTTGACCATCATCGAGAGCATAGCGAGGGGGTTAAGAAGTTACTCACGAAAAGGAGCCATTCTTACAGAATCAAACCATAATTGCGGCGGTATTCGCGCGGGGCTACCCCGACGATTCTGCGGAAGGTGTTCGAAAAATGTCCATGGCTCGAAAAACCACAGTCTAGCGCGATATCGATCAGAGAATTGGAAGCTTTCTGCAGCAGGATCTTTGCTTCTTCGATCCGCAGGTGCGTTAGCCACTGATGCGGGGAGTATCCCGTCGATGCCCGAAAGGTACGCAAGAAATGAGTTCGGCTGTATCCGCTTTCTGCAGCGATGGTATGTAGATCAAGGTTGGTGGCGAGGTCAGCCCGCATCCTGTCGAGAACGCGCTGCAGAATTCGAGTCGGCATCTTCCCAGATTGTGACGGTTTGGGACCTCGTAGTCCGCTGGAAAGCTGTCGAAATCTCAGAGCGAGAGCGTGAGCTAAGTGATCCGCATATAGCCTTCCCGATGCCCCCTGTGAATTTGCTTCTGCCGCCAAGAGCTTGACTATGCCTTGCAGAGAATCATCACGAAGATTCGCGGTCGGTCGAAACTCCACTGTTGAAGGCGCGCCCAGATCGCCTCCGACTTCGGCCACCAACTTAGGGTCCAGGGCGCACGAGATCGCTGTGGCGTCGGTAAATCGCCGGCATGCACCGATCAGACCTGCAGAATAAAGTTTCATGTCTCCTGGAGAGAAGGAGTAGGGGAGGAAGTGCGCGCGCTCCCATGAGGTTTCCCCTCGCGCTACATGGCTGGTACAGAGCACAACTAAATGGTGAGTGGAAGCAGAATCGTTTCGTTCACCTGGAAACATCCTATGATGTTCCAGGTAAACTCCATCCCATCCTAGTTTGTTGCTGGAGGACAGCCGGGCAGAAGATCCACGCACAAAAGCGTTGATCGCGGCGAGCGCGGGAGCGCTTCGCGTTTCCAACTCTCTACCATCAGTCCTTTCCTCGTTTCTAGTAAATTCTTCCTTTAAGCGCAGTCGCATCATGATGATTTGGCTGGTCCGCTTTAGCCACCTGCGTTTCGATGATTGAGCATCACTGGAGGTGCATGAATATACCGTGAATATTTCATTTGCTCCGCGTCGAGCAGAAAAGCGTCACCGTCAGCTAATTCTGCGGCCCGGAGCTCACCCTCTCGTTGGCTGTGAAGAATTAGGCGAGTCTCGCTTGACGGAACTGCGTGGGACTCATCTTGCAGAGAGCACGGAACACTCTTGCAAAGTGCTGTTGGGTTTGGAATCCACACGCAATGGCTACATCGAGGACGCGTGCGTCTTCTTTTACCAGCAGCTCCTTGGCTCGCTCCACCCGTGCCCTCAAAACAAATTGGTGCGGAGCAACTCCCGTCGATTGATGGAACATTTGAGAGAAGTATGCCGGGCTCAG
>DATMPC010000013.1 GCA_035567895.1 Terriglobales bacterium
TAGCGTAGCTCCGCAAGTTGTCGGCGGCCCCGATCATCCAGTCTCATGCCCTGCAGGATCGCAAGCACAAGGTGGGATTCCCGGACCGCAGTCGAAAACCGGACTGCGGCAAAGCGAAGTTGTGCGCGCAACGCTCGCGCGTAATCACCGCATGTTTGAACTCATGCAGGACCCGGCGGTCGATCGCGTGGAGGTTGGACGCAGCGAGGATAATCCGAACGAATCTGCTGTCGTTCTCTTGTTCAATCAGAGGCCGAGGCTTCCCATACCTTCACAAATCGACGGGGTCCGCACCCGAGTGATCTTCAGTCCAACAGTGGCATCTCCGCAGGGAGGACAACACGAGATTGCCGCAGTGATTGCAGATTCGGAACTCAGCAAGGCTCGCACGGCAAAGGAGCAACATGCGGAAGAGCTAATGACAAATGCTGCGATCCTCGGTGTAGGTGTAGGAGCAAGTAACGACAGTCCAGGAGAAGCGGCGTTGGTGGTATTTGTCGAGGCAGGTAAATCCGCAGTTGTGCCAAATTTGATCGACGGAGTTCGCACTCGTGTAATCTCAACCGATCCGTTCCGCACATTCAATTGGGGCAAACGTACAGCAAATGCGTGTTCGCGAAAGTGACTATAGTGGGTGACTGTGCTTAGGACAGCCGGTTGTTTCTGGCCGCGCAGATCAGTTCGCATTTCAAAATCCCCGCATGGGAATTAAGATTAAGCTCGCGAAAGTCTCCGAACAGGCATGATCTCCATCGTCCACCTCACCAGTCGTTCCCCTTCAAAGCTCGGAGACGAACTGAGCTTGGCCGGCTACCGCGTCTTCGAAGCTCTCGCTATTTCGGAAGTACTCCACCTCCAGGAACACGAAAAGATCGACGCTGTGATTATTGGAGCTGATGTCGACGATGCAGAGGAGAAGGCGCGTCAGCTTCGCGGCACGATAACAAGACTCGAGCCTGATGCGACGGCAGCCTACCTGCAATGGGAACTGTCGCTGCTGTTTCCAGGCGTGAACGTCCCCGTCCAATGAAGTCACTGCAAGTAACCAGGTACGCCATTTTCAACCGACGCCGCCCTCAAAAGGAAACTTAGGCTTGGATATTTCGCCACTTGAGACATGCGCTCTCATGGCGGCATCGCACACGGCATAGCCCCAATTAACGAGGCGTTGCTGCAAACTCCTATCCATTTCCTTCAAACGAGTGGGAGTATCAGCGAGTACGCTCGTATTCGCAAAAGGCGCCGGCAATGCGTCAGCCAATTTGTAATTCGCAATGTCCGTGCGGATGCCCCAGTAAGCGCCTTTCCGCAGCCCAATCGCGAAAGAACCGACCACCCAACGTTTGCGTAAGCTGCCAACCTCATTATTTAAGAGCTGCAAGATCCGATAGCTGTGCAGAGCCCAATCGGTATGCGGGTGCGGTTCGTCTGCAGTGGCCCCACCTCCGTCGGAGACGAGTATGGTGTCATATTCCTTCCATGCAGTCTCAAGACCTAAATTGTCGTAGACGCCACCGTCGGTAAGGATTGCCTGCTCCGTGTATGGAGGTTTCTGCAGATCGCCCGCGCTAGGCAGATCGAATTGTTTTGGATCGAGCTTCAACTTGACTGGCGAAAGCACCGGAGGAAATGCTGAGGACGCTCCCACCGCAATCGCCAGTTCTGTCTGAGGATTGAGCACCAAGCCGACACGGTAGTCGCCCATGAATTTTCGACTGAAACGCCACAGAACTTTTGTTTGAACATTAGTCGCATTGATGACAAATCGAGGGCCTTCCGAATCGCTCGGCAGATCCTGCAAGGTGCCCGTACCGAAGAGGTACTTGCGGTAAGCATTCGCTACCTCATCCGCGATGCTCTTAAACGGATTCAGAATCCCTCCGAAAATTGATTTTTCGTCGATAGTGTGGCCGGCAAAGTCCATCACTGGCTTAATGACTTCGTCGACCAGATTGCTAGCGTGCCCATTTTGGTCGAAAGCGAGCTTCTTCCACTTAAGCCCGAGAACTCCCGCAGTAATCGATCCCCCGGAGACGCTTGAGACGCGCACCAACTTCTTGAGCCAGCCGAGTTCGTTGAGGCGCCAAAGTGTCCCAAGGTGAAACACCACGGCGCGGTAGCCGCCTCCAGACAGACATAACGCCAGTCCAGGACGCGGCTGTTTGGCTTGGTCGTCATCGGAAATAAACCGAATGGGATCGAGTAGTTTGCGATATGCATCGGTGTCTTGCGGCATTTGAAATCTATTTCTTCCGCTTCAGATAGCCCACGTATTTATCGGGCCGAGTAGTATCGACGACCACACTCACGAGTTCCCAACTCTGGCCGCCCAAATCGTTTGCTTGGTTAAGTAGGTCCGGAGCGGTAGTCGACGTGATCAACTTGTATTCCCAGTTCTGTCCGGTCGGCTGCGGCGTGGGACCTGGACCAGGCCCGGGCCCAGGACCGGGGTTGAAGCTGATAGAAAGCACTGGATGAATCTCGATGTTGTTCGGCGAGCGGCCAGTCTGTTTGTGCGCGCGATCAAAGAATCCAACGCCTATGATCTCAACGGGTATTCCATTCATTTCATTCCAGCTACCGTTGAAAGCAGGACTCTGAGTTTGTTGTTCGAGCGACTGACGGGCACCGGTGACGTTCAGTGGGTTACCGGACTGAAAGAATGGCGAGCTTGTTCCGAAGGTACCGTTGCGCCCCGAAAGACAGCCCGGGTCAGGAAGCTCCGCTACAAAACTGTGTCCGGTAACCGGAACCCCGTTGTTTTCGTCCGAAAACTGCAGAGTCTCGTCTGTCATGACCAGGTGATAGTCGCTGTCGTCCGTTGCTTGGCAACACTCCTTCTTCCACTTCACCAAGCGTGCGGAAATTCGGTAGAGATGTGTCTCGTCCGGAACCACTCGAGTTGTGTTGTTGGTTGGAATGCTGGGCTGATGAATCGAAAGCAGGTCTGAAACCTGTATTGGCGTGATGTTGTTGAAATTGATCTGCTGAGCGGCTGGATCAGTGCCGTCTTTTACCGCCCATCGCTCCGTGCCCCCGCAGTGTTGGGCTGGAACAATTTGGGCAGAGGATACAACTAGGAACGAAAGGATCAATGCTCGAACTTGCATAGGCCACTCTCCGCTAGGCGTAGTATTCGGGGCCGGTTTGGGATGCACGGCACTCTATCACGGCCGTGCCGATTAGGGAGAAGGGTTCCATAACGGGCTTCTCTGGCGGGCCGCCGCTGACGACCGTAACCGCATCGCTGCTTCTCCTCACCGCCGATGAATCGGGATATCGAGGGTGTCTACCCTTGAAGTGTCGGTCTCGGCCCTGTAGAGCACGTAAGGCCCTTGATGGACTTCTAGCAAATATCGGCCAGGTCTTACTTGAGAAAAACGGAATACGCCCCTCTGATCAGTGTTACCAATCATGCTTGGAAACTTGGAACCGCTTGGCGGTCTCAATTTGATTTCAAGATTTTCAATACCTCGTTTGGTCTGGGCATCGAAAACGCGGCCGGTAAACGACTTGGCGGTCTGTGGATAAGCGAGAACCACGATTAAGCACCCGAGAAAAACCATGATCGTGGCGTTCCTGAACATGCGGTGCCTCACTTATAGCTCGGGGGGGTAGGTGTGTCGGTTGTTTTATATTCCGAAGGCTCTAGAATCGTTGGTCTGAATTTTATTTCGACTTCCCCCTTGCCGGATTTCTTCGCGGTTTGGCTGTCCAAGACATGCTCGTTCGCGATAAGTAACACTTTGTATTCTTGATCGCCTGTTCCTATAAAGGGAACTGGGACGCTGAAGGAATCCCCCTCTCTGGTAACTGCGTATGGAGCCACAGACGCATAAACAAGCGCAGGATAGACGTTCGTGTTCGGGACACCAGTGAGTTTCACCGTGACGACGTGGGGATATTCCGTCAACTTAGACAGCTCGGCGAAGGGATAGATCAACGGAAAGAAGCCCAGAGCAAATAGCGCAAGCGCAGGATAGTTACTCTTGAAAGTGAAGCCCCCCGGCAACCCCACCTCCAAGGGTTGCTGCGATTCCTTGTCGACATAGATCTTCTGCTTGTAGATCAACCAGATGCCACCGGCAACCATCACCAAGCCTGCGAACTCCGTCATGAAAAAGAGCACGATTCTTGCATCCATGTGCTCTCCTTTCGGTTTGCCAATCCGGACTTGATATCGATCAATCGACAATAGTCCAGTGCTAACAACCGGCATGATGCAAGCCACTTGCCAAAGCCACTGCGGGAATAAGAGTTCCCTTAAGTTCTTGACGGCACAAGATCGCTAAAGAGAAATGCCCTTGGATCGAATCTTCCGTATGAACATAACGGTTTGTCTCATCACAACTTTGTAGCCGACTGGTTAACAGCGACGGCTCTTCTAGTCGAAATCGTAGAGGCAAAGACCCCGCTACCCGCAGGCTACAATTTTCAGCGATATGTGCGGACGATATCGACTCACACGGGCAGACCGACTCGACAGGCGGAGCGGCAAATCAAGGCAGCCTTTCCACTTCGGGATGAAAGACGACTCACTGTTTGCCTTTCAGGTATATGGAACAGGTGGAAGCCGCCGGTGGGTCCACTGATCGAGTCTTGCGTCATAGGATTGGTCTGGCATTTGGCTTGCAACATTCCGAATCGGGCTGTAGCTGTAAGTTGAGGGCTGATTTGGTATACGGCCCAAGTAGATTAGGCGAATCTATGGGTTTCGGAACCCCCACATTTCTTCAATGGCGAAGCTTCCCGACATGACAGACCTGCGCCTCCTGACGAGATGCTAACTGCAGCCGAGTATGGCAAGAAGATATTAGCGGTACAGGCTGTAGAAGTTCTTCACCACCAGTCAAACCGATTTCTCTGCCAAGCCACAGAAGCAGAGATCGAGAGAGGATAAGTAAAATGAGCGCCCTTACACATAATGTCGCATTGGTCTCGGATACCCCGGTTGTCGACTCCAGCCAGGTCTCGGCGGTCGCGGCGGCGTTACAAAAGCAAGCTACCCGCGACTTCGGCCCGATTTGGGAGGTCGATGCTACGGTTGCAGCATTCGATGCACTGGAATCGGTGCCCGTCGACTATTGGCCGGTGATCCTGCGGGACGACATCAACCAGCCAGGAGCCGCCGGTTACCACACCGACGATAATGGACAACCCTTCTCGCTCGTTCAGGCCGATGCCAACTGGCCCTTGACCGCGAGCCATGAAGTTCTGGAAATGCTGGCAGATCCATTTGGCAGCCGAACCATCGCCGGAGCCCCTCCGACCGGCGCACCCGATCCAGTCTCGAGCTTCGAGCGTGTCGTCTACTTGGTTGAAGTCTGTGATCCCTGCGAAGACGCGCAATTTGCGTACACCGCCAATGGCGTGCCGGTGTCCGACTTCATCACCCCGGATTACTACAATCCCATTGCCTCCGAAGGAGTCCAGTACAGTTTTGGGGGCAACATCGAGGCCCCACACACCGTACTGGAAGGCGGGTACGTCAGCTTCGGCAACCCAGTCGACAATCACTGGTACCAAGTCATCGTCCGGAACGGTCAAACTCAATTACGAGACCTGGGAGTGATCAGCTCTACTCACGGCAAAAGCCTTCGTGAATTAGTCGATGAAAAGGTTCGCGAAGCCAGAAAGGACGAAAATTACCGGATCATGCCTGCTATGAAGAAGGCGGTCAAAGGATGGCCTCTCGCTAAAACAAGTACTGCACGGGCCAAGGCGTTGCGCAATTACATGAAGAAACTGGCGTAGGATTTGAGGGAGAGCTGCCCCCTCGAGGAGGAACCTCGCAAGAGGTTTGTGATGCCAGACAACCAGTCTCACACCGAACAGGGACAAGTCGAGAGAGCCAAGCGACTGCGTGATCGTATCGAAGGATTGCGGCGTGGAGCACAGGTGCCTGACCACGCACCGAAAAACAAGTCCATTAAAGAACAACTCGATGAGCGGGCGCGAGAACAGGAGCAAGAACCCTAGTGTCGAGTCCGCCCGCTCCTCGCTGATCGACGTTATGCTGTGAATGTTTCTTGGGTTCGCGTCAGCTAGTACCAGGCACTCTGGCTTCGCCGCATTTGGGAACGGTCGACCCTACCCTGCAGGCTTCCTTGATGCTCCCTGTTTCCGCCGATTTCTACCGACCGAGTAAAATCCGTCCATGTGTGGGCGCTACCGATTGACGCGTGCCGATAAGCTCGCGAATGATTTTGATGCCGTCTGCGCCAACGACGGAGATCTAACTCCACGCTACAACATCGCCCCGACCCAATTAGTGCCAATCGTTCGGATGAACGGCTCTACGCGAGTCATTTCTTCCATACGCTGGGGCTTGATTCCATCCTGGGCGAAAGACGCATCTATGGGGCAAATCAATGCCCGGAGCGAGACTCTCTGTGAGAAGCCAGCGTTTCGCGAAAGCGTCGAGCGACACCGCTGTTTGATTCCAGCAGATGGCTTCTACGAGTGGAGGCGGAGCGGAACGACGAAGCAGCCTTTCCACTTCGGAATGAAGGATGGGTCTCTGTTTGCGTTCGCAGGCATATGGGATCAATGGAAGCCGCCGGAGGGTACGTTCGTCGAATCATGTGCCATTCTCACGTTACGAAAACCGTACAAGAAGATCCGTTCCCATTTCAACAAAGGAGGGAACACAAAGTCCGGTGAGCCTGCTACACAGCCGTGCTCATGGACTCTAAGGAACTTGACAAACTCAATCTTGATGTCAGGCAGTTCTTTGACTTCGACAATCACCCGCACGTTTATCACGTCTCTATTTTGAAAAGGAGACTTTTCGTTTCGCGAGAGCTGGAGTGCCGCTAACCACGCCGATATTGTTGCCCGGTTCGAGGCGGCTATCGAATGGATCAAAGTAGTGATGAAGCAGGATAACGAATCAAGTCGTTTCCCGGAATGTGGATCACGGAGGAGCCAGATCGTGAGATACCTCTCTTTCGGCGAACAGTTCTATTGTGGAATGACACCCTCCTATCCGCCATTGACAACTTTCTCGAAATCGACTAACTTCGCTGCCCAATCCTGCTTCACTACCCTGGGCTTTCTTCTCACTGACTTTCCGCGAAAACCAAAGTAGTGGTGTTCTCGGAATCAGCGTCCGTATTCTCAACATGCGAGGGAGGATGCAGAACATGGACCCTTTCGTAATTTCTGCTTGGAGTCGGGCGCTAGAGCGTATAGCAATCGTCGGTCTCTCCGGACTGTCGTTGATCCTTGGTTGGGACTTGTTTCGAAGAGGCGTGCTGGATTCGCAAAGGGCCGAGTTTAAGGCACATACCTGGTCCGCAAGACTTCAACATGTCGGCCCTGGCATTTTCTTCGCTCTTTTCGCGACGGTGGCATTTGTGTCTGCGATCTCCCACCCTTTAGAAATAACGACCGGAAAAAAGGCCGAGGAACAACCGAGAGCTACCGCAGTATCGGCTGTTCCCTCAAGGACAGCAGAGGAAGACAAGCTCGTCTACGCAGAGAAAGCGGGCGCGTCGAATGATCGCGATGTTGTGGCCGCAATAAACACGTTTCATCTCCTTGCGTTGCCCCCCTTATCCCAAAGGCTCGACGAGGGCAACAGAAACGCGATCAATAAGGCCGATCAAACTTTGGATGTTTACAAAAGGTCTTTAATGTTTGCGCACTTCGGGCAGATGAGCCTTCAATTTTATTCCATCCACGATAAAGTTTCGTATGATCCCGCAGTACTGCGACAACAATCGGCTGACTTTCAGAACACATATTCAGAGATCGAGGCCTGGGACCACGACACGTTTCTAAGGAGTCGCTAATGCAATGGCAATGGATTGTTGTTTTCCTTAGCGTTGTAATGCCGGCACTTGATGCGCAAACGTCTCAACCTCCAAGTGAACTTATGTCTCCATCACAGATCAACGCATTGTGGAAGTCGTATGCGCAAAATGGAGATCGCCTCATATCTGACATTCGTCCGAGGTTCCGCCGCGCCTTGAATCCTGAAGACAGATCTCTCGAATCGAGTCTCGACTACGAAATTAAGATCACTGGAAACACGAATGCTTTTTCGTTGCCTAACCACCAAACCATAATCACATCAAGCTTTCTCCAGGTTATAGATTCAATGGCAACAGTCATGGCAGCGGCCCAAGCGTTCAATACACCCGAATGCTTGGGGTCTTATGTGGAGTATTTGGGAGAAGGAACGCGTAATAACACTTGGCTAGTGGCGCACGGTCGACCAGCGGAACCTGTGGCAATGGCATTCGGATATTGGCAGCTTCGAAAAGACATTTGCGGGGGCCTGACTGAGGCGACATTTCGAAGCAATCAGAAAGCCGATGATCTTCGCGAATACCTGATCCAAGGCAGTCTTATCTATCTCATCGGCCACGAATTTTGCCACCACAAATTTCACGATAACACTTTCAGAATGGTGAAGCCCGAGCAGAAAGAAAGGGATCAGGCGAGAGGTTTTGACGTGACTCGCGAAGTGACACCCTCTGAGCAGGTTGCAAAGGAGGAACGAGCTGACCTTTTCGGTTTTCGAAAGATGGTTGAAATGGATTACCCTCCAATGGCAGCCATGCCAGTCCTTGTGTTCTTCGTAGGTATCGAAGGATTTTCACCGGAGGCCTTAGGGGACGACGACGATCACCCAGCGGCAGTAGTTAGATTTAAAGACATGATCGATGAGACTGAGAAGGATTCGGCTTTCATGAAGCTGATAAACGAACACCATTTGGAGACGCAATGGAACGCATTTAAAGCACTCGGAGGACAATTTAATTAGCTACGGAATGCCCGGCTCACCAAGCTGCCCATCATTTATTCACGTCTTTACTACGTCTTTGATCGGCTCCACGTGAAGGTCACGATCTGCTGGACCGTCCGCTATCTTGCGTCCCATCAGCAGCATCACGCTTCCAAAAAACTGACCACACTAGTGACTTGTCCGGCTATCCGAGACAATTCACAATTCGGCTGTGGCTTCCCTCGTCTTGCTCAATACGGTCTCACCTTCGAAGCTGACGAAGTCAGATTCTCCAGCAGAAGATCTTTATGGGAACGAAAGCAGCGACACAACAGGCCTACGAGAAGCCTCAGCAGGCGGAACATGGACCGGACTTATACCAGATGCCCAAAGTTCGGCTAACAGCCATGTCGCTGAATTCAAAGCCAGACAGAATTTTGGCGAAGCACAGTACTCTGCACCCACCCAATACACCGTGCGTTAGGGAACGTTACACGGGTTCCATTTTGGGCATCAGCGCAAATTTGGCTTCCTGCCTCTTTCCTAATTCTTTGTGGCGCTTCGTAAATAGATAAATGTAAACAAAATCGACAGCGGTGGAGATCACTGCTGCGGTCAGCAAAAATGGCATATGCGGATATCGCATGAATACAAAGACGCCGATCATTCCGGTGCCGAGCGTACGAGTCCAAGCTGTCCATCTCGACCAGCCAACCAGGCTCTTCTGACGCAACATAAGCGGGATGTACAGAAATGAAATCGGCAATTGACAGATATAAGCCGACAGGAAGCCACCCACGTCTAGTCCTTGCTTAACAAACGTCCCATAGAAGAACGCCGCGCAGACGAAAACAACAATACAAGCTGGGGTCCAATATCTCCGGAGCAATGGAATCTCCGTTTGCTTCCAACCGTACCTGAGTACCAGATAAAAAATAAGCAAGTCGAGAAAGAACCAGGCCTTGTCCGCCCAAACCGCGAGCAAACCCAGATCGGTTCTGAAGATCAGTGCCCAATTGATCTCCCAACCCAAGTTGCTCGCCGCCGCAAATGCCGGCATCTCCACGACTCCATACTTAAATCCGTTGCGGATGTAGATGAAGTACGCAATGACCCACAGATATGCGCCGACCGCGTAGATCGCGAGCTGCAGGGCGGTGTAGTCCTTAAGATTCAAAAGAGCGTGCATGGATAAAGTGGGTGTGAACAATATCAAGAAAAACTCCCATCCGCTAGTCGGGCACCAGAGCTGGGTGAGCGCCTTCCGGGAATGTCCACTGACTCACGGCTTCAATCCGCTCCCCTAGATTTCCCTAGTTTTGAAAGTTCAATTCTAGATTTCCGGGGCACGACCTGATCCTGAAACGTGACCTATTCGTGACCAATATTTCCGAATGAACCCTCACCGAACCCTCACCAGACAAACTCCCCAAACTTGCAAACAGCCTGTAAATATGCGGGTGTGCTGCACTCTTGAAATATGGGAGGGGGGACTCAAAATGGCCCTATCCTGCGGATACCTCACGGCCGCGGGAGCTTGGAGTTGCCGGGGCAGCTACGCGACCGTCGGCACACAATTCCAGTATTGGTCTGTCATTTTGTCTTGCTCACCGCGTGATAGGCTCCAGCCCAGAAGAAGACGACTCCTGTTACCTTTCCGTTCTCGCGAGTAAAAAACACGCGAATGGGAAGTTCACGGGCGACGAAGCCGTCTTCGGTTATGCCCAGCAATTCGACTGTGCGGCCGTTGGGATTGTTGAGCATGAGCTTCTTTCCGTCGAATGCAATGTCGAACGCCGCCTGCCCACTGCTGGCCGCGTAGTGCCCCGCATATTCCGCATAGATCTCGGGACGAACTCGTAAGGGTACAAGATCAGAAGCTTGCAGCGCAGGCTGTTCGGCTGGCAGCTCGCGAATCCATATATTCCTGAACCGGACGGGATCATGATGATCCTGCAGCGACAACGGAAGTTTGTCCGGCGTCGCGACATAGGGCGGCCGGTCATGAAAGCCGGTCGGTCCGGAGGGCTCCACAGCGTCCTGAACCAGAACACCATTGTGTACAACTGTCAGCCGCGCAGCCTTGGTGAGGTGCCCTGTTGCCTCAAAGCGAGCCTGGCGGAAGAAGATGTCGTATGTCTGCCACTCGCCCGGCGGCTTGGTTGCATTTGCCAGAGGAGGGTACTGCCCATAGATCGCCGCAGTAGTTCCGTCGGCGTATGTCGGGTTCTGCCATGTATCGAGGACTTGCACCTCGAACAACCCCATGAGGAATACGCCGCTGTTGCCCCGCGCCTGAGAGTCGCCCCTGCCCACCGCCGGCGAAGCCCACTCGACGTGAAGCTGACAATCGCCAAAGGCCTGCCGCGTGAACAGATCACCGGAATCAGGCATCACCTCAAAGTAGCCGTCGGCGACTTTCCATCAATCCGCTTGGTGGAAGTCTTGCTGCCTCGGTATGCAGCATCGTGAGGAACTCGTTCGTTAACACTGGACCGCACTCCTCCGGCAAGACTGAGTGCTCCGTTTGCCGTGGTCCTGACTTGGAATTCTCCTCGCCACCGTAGGTCACAGTTATCTCCTTGGGTGCCTCTCTGTTGTACCGTTCCCTCAGAGCATCAAGTGAAATGGCACCCATTTCCCGAATCCGCTTTTGAGCAAAAGGAGTCTTGAGCATCGTGTCAAAAGACGGCACCTCTCTCGGAATTGTCGCGCTCAGCAAAGATGCATTGACTCCGTTCCCCAATTTAAGGCTCCCGTTCTTACACACCGTTATTGGCACGGCGAATCCGTTGTATACCCGGTCGTTTGCAATACGAAATCGTCCAAAAGAACAGTTCACAAATGGACAAACTCGCTGACCGTTTCCTCGCACTAGAAGAATGTCTTCATCTCCTATCCCGAAGAACGGCATGTGATCCACGAAAAGCAGCCGGTCAGAATGATCTAGTCCGCCAAGTGCTCGAATTGTCAAGGTCTCACCGAGTACCCGGCCGCGCACAACTTTCAATATCTTGTAAGTCACAAAAGCATAGGGAAGCGAATCGCCATCGCCCGTTTGATCTGACATTCGGTACTCGATCCGGACGACCTTCCCGTGAATAACTGCGTCAGCCAAACTCACCGAGCGGGCAAGATTCAGCGTGGAATCAGCACTGGCAAACTGTGCTGCACCGTACTGGCCGTCGCTGAGCCAAAAAAAGACGAGTACCGCTCGGCAGATTCGTACCGCCGTAACTAGATAGTTATTCGCCTTATTTGATGAGTGTATTGAACTTCTAGTAGTAGCTTGAAGCAGATGGAAATCTGCCGCGCATTTGCCACCGGCATCCATGGAACTCTCCTTGAAGGAACTTGGGCCGATGAGCCTTCGGGCCGCGCGGACCGTAATGGCACTTCAAAGACGATTCGCGAATGCAGTTTAATGAGGAGATGATGTTGAGTGCGAAATATTACCTCTCTTCAGCGGCTTCAAACGCTCTTTTCGAGCTCGCGAAGTTCGGCCGGTAAACGTGCTTCTAGGCACGGGGCGACATACACAGTGTTGGCAAGGGTCTAATTGGGGAGTGCTGCCGCGGTTGAATCATAATGGGAAATATCCGTTTGTCAAGACGTTTTTTGGTACGGTTTTCAGAACAGCCCGCAACGGACCCACCAGGTGGGTGCCCTACTCTCCGTCCGCCGCGGCGGAGAGGGTAGGCTGCGATGAAGTATGCAACTCCGGGTTGAGTTTTCGATTTGTACCATTTCCGCAAACGGGAACGTCAAAGCCGTTCCGAGCAAGGCATTGCCAGCAGCATGTTAGCCTCACCCGACTTGGGCAAATCTTAAGACTTTCCCGTAGGGTTCCCGTTGTTTCCCGTCGATCTCCCGTTGTCCCCGTAACGGGCTCCCGTCGTTTCCCCGTAACGGGAAAACAGTGGACAACTGAAAGCCAAAATCGGAGACTCTGGTTTCCCCGACAAGCAAGGCACTAGAGAGTTCGCGCACGAGAAGAACACCAAGGCGCCGGAAGGAACGGCAACCGGAGCCGGTTCGGGCGCGGTGATCGGTGGCACTTTGGGCTGGCTGGTCGGAATCGGCGCGCTGGCAATCCCCGGCGTTGGGCCGTTTATCGCGGCTGGCCCGATCATGGCCGCTTTGGCTGGAGCCGGAGTGGGCGGCACAGTGGGCGGCATCACGGGAGCCCTCATTGGCATGGGCATTCCCGAATATGAAGCGAAACGTTACGAGGGCAGACTCAAAGAGGGCGGAATTCTCTTGTCCGTCCATTGCGACGATTCCAACTGGACAAAGAAAGCAAAAGAAATTCTAAAGCGCACCGGCGCGCAGGATATAGCCTCTACCGGAGAAGCGAGTGCCGATTCGGAAAAGAGGGATAAACCTCTACCCAGAGCTGTTTAGGCACATTTCCATGCTAAGGACGAGAGCCCTGCAGAAGCAGGGCTCTTATTTTTCAACCGTTATCGTGCGAGATATCGCTGAGCAACAGTACTCGCTTGAGATGACGACGCATCAGAAGTAAGAGCGACATAGTTCGGTGAAAGCACGCAGAAGAGCAGTTAAAGGAGAAGCCATGAAGAGTTTTTTTGTCGGGATAGGCCTGGGATTCGGAGTAGGTTTGCTGCTCGCGCCCGCAGCAGGTTCGGAAACACGGAAGAAAGTGATGGAGAGACTCACCCCGCTCGCCGATCAGCTGCACGAATCGTCCGAACCTATCGTCAGCGCAGTGCGCGAGTCCGTTGAGAGCCTCACGGACACGGCGAACGAACCGCATCAGCCAGACTCGATCGGCGAAGGTCAGGCGGAAGAAGCCTCTCGCCTCCTGGTGATCCTGAACTCCGCGAGCAAGACGAAGTTAATGAGCGTCTCAGGAATCGGCGATGCCACCGCGCGCCGCATCATCGAGAGCAGACCATACAACTCGGCGGATCGGCTGATAGAGGACGGGATCTTGTCGGAAGTAATCATGACCACGCTTAAGAAGACACTTCTCGTCGACGACGAAGCTGCTTAGGACTGGTTTACCGCGCTGGCGCGAAACCGAGAGGTCCCTCGCTCGGCAACAGAAATCTTTACCTCCAATTGGAAGGACTGAACCGACTCATGAGCGAGGCCTCTTTCGTAGTAGATGTCTATCATCACCCCGGCATCGAGAGCGTGGAAGGCTATCCCAAACGTGCGAATAACGAGGTGAGAGCCCACGCGATCGCTGAGCAGGTAGCTCGTGAACTCCAGTGTTCCGGAAACCCGGGAGAATATCTCGTGACGGTATGCATAGATCAGACCCTAGTGGCGACGCAGGTGGTCTTAGTTCCTGCGTCTTGAGAAACCACCCCAACACGGGAAGCTGTGAAGAGATTAACTGACAAGACTCTTTCCGCGTCCTAAGACTTACTTTGGCTTTTGGTTTTGGTATAGAGTCTTGCGCGCTGTGCTTGCTGAATCGGATGTGCAGCTTCACTTTGTGCTCCACTGAAGTTGCAAAGTGGCTGCAACAGCGAAAAGCTGCGCCAGGTTAAGGCACTGACCCGAACTGCGTAGAAATTCTTTGTCTTTTTCTGCAATTCTGTGCGATCAGCAGCCCTCGACCTTCCAACAGATGCATCCCACGTTCAAGGAGAGTATGGCTTATGAAGATGGAGTCGTTACGGGAACTATTTGTCGAAGAGCTGAAGGATCTGTATTCCGCGGAGAATCAAATCCTTAAGGCTTTGCCCAAGATGGTCAAAGCTGCGTCGTCGAAAGAACTGAAAGAGGGCTTTGAAGAGCACCTGGAGCAAACCAAAGGACACGTGGAGAGACTGGAACAGATCTTCGAGGATTTGGACGAGAGCCCAAAGGGCAAGAAGTGCAAGGGCATGGAAGGGCTGCTCGAGGAAGGCAAGGAGTGGATGGAAGAAGACGCCGGGCCTGAAGTAATGGACGCTGGGTTAATTGCAGCCGCTCAACACGTGGAGCATTACGAGATGGCCGGATACGGCTGCGTGCGCACCTACGCCGAGTTACTGGGCAACAAACGCGCCGCGCAAATCCTGCAAAAAACACTGGATGAAGAGAAGCAAACCGACAGTAAGCTCACGAACTTAGCCAGCAAGATCAACGTGGAAGCGGAGAAGGCGGCTTAGCCGTCCACCCGCAGTAGCTCCTGCTGGTGAGCCCGTCCGCACGGCTCACCTCAAAGCGGCGGCTCGCCAACGTCTTTCAATCGGGAGGCTGGTCGCGGTAATTTTTTTCTGGGGCCTATCGTCATATCGCCAAAATCGCTTTATTTCCGGGTTTAGATTCACTGAGTTGCAGAAGGCCGAGGGAGCACGAGGGAGCAATCCAGCGCTCGTGCCGGCGTATCCCTTAGAGCTGAAGTTGAAGATGTAGCCGCCTAGCGACAGGTCATAGCGGAAGTCGAAGTCGGGGTTAGCGTTGCCGGTGTCGTCAAGCGCCGCCGAGGAATTGATGTTAACGCGCGTCACGTTGACGGCGTGAACGACAATCGACGAAGACGACAGATTGTTGCCGTTTGCATCAGAGAGTTGGAGCTTAATGGGATAGGCGCTGCCGCTCTTCTTCGCGACGTTCTGGTCGTAAAGCGGGCAGATGTGATAGCGAGCCTGTTGGATCGGCGCTAGCCGCTCAGCGACGACGAAACCGATTGCTTTGTTCACCCAACTTTCACCCTCTGCGCTCCACTAATCATCCCTACAGCCGTTATACCCCGCCACTGTCAGGCTTGACAGTGCAGGGCAAGGAACGATGTGCGGCGGTCTTTCCAACCAGGCGATAGCCGCTCACGCCGAAGAGGGCTAGTTTTCATTTCGAGTGACGGGGCGACTCTGAAGTCATGGGTCAGGACGGAGTCCCAGCACGTTGTCCAGAAGTCGGCTTATGGGAAGGTGCTGCAGCTTCCTTGCGTTCGCGAGAGATCTCCTCGAAGCCCGTTTCTGGATAGTTGCCGACGACTCACCCGCTGACCGCCCGATTCTGGAGGTTGTGAGTGTAATGGCGATTTATCAACAGCAATCGCTGCAAGGATCTGTACAAACCTAATAACCAGTGGTCGGGAGACCCATCGACTTCTGCTGCCGCAAGCGCGAATCGCACTCTGGGCCGATGATTTGCTCTTCTTTGGTGACCGACGGACGCAGCCAACGAGAAGAGACCGGAACGCCGGCTCGTAGTTTTTGCTGTTGTATTAACTTGCCGAAATCGAAAAACTGAATGAACCAAGTGGATTCTTCAGACACCCGTGGCATCGGCAACCGCAAAGGATGGGACGAAATATCTGCATCGACCTTTAGTGTAAAGGGTATCCCGTACTCATCGAGAGCAGTGTGCCTGAATCCGGAACCAACAGAAGATCCGTTCGTGGAAATCTTCCCTCCATTCGCCTTTGCTAGGTGCAAGCCTCTGAGTTCTCCAGTGGATTCGTAGTCGGCGGCAACTAGTACGTAATCTGCCTTATTGCGAATTAGTCTGATCAGACTGATGGAGCTGACCGGCGGTAACGCGCGCGGGGCATCAGCAAGCACAGCTGGTGTTTCAAGTCCGGAATCATAGCCGTTGGAGAAAAATGCGATGGCAACCGAGCTGTAGTTGCTCTCGACAGGCCGATTGTAGAAGCACGTCTTCTCGACGTAAACCGTGCCGAAATCTCCGGTGAGGAGCAGATCGGATTTCACCGTTCGATCCAATCGGCCATCGCGTTTGGTTTCCAGATATAGCGATCGGTGGGCGTCAGAATCGCCATGATTCCTTTCCATATGGTCTACCGACGTTAAATTCGCTCCATAGAAGAAGAGGTAGTACGATCCCGAGACCGGCTCGAACAGCGATTCGGAACCAACAGGGATCAATCGTCCATCACGATCAAATTGCATTCCGGGAAAGAAGTGGGCTCCAGTTCTTGTTTGGCAAGATGTGAGAGCAGCGAGCCAAATTAGCGCAATCGAGACTAATACAAACGTTTTCACCGAGGGGTCCCGTCGATGAGCGATCAGAGGAGGTTACGCTCAAAAACGACGGTTGTAAGTGTAATAGCGATGTTTCATCAATCACGGCTATTTCTCGTGCGTTATGCTCAGCACTTTGCCGTCCCTCTGTCTGACCTGGGCGCTTGCAACTCCGCCTACACAGGCATCGGTGATCATGTTGCCATGCTGATCCTTGCAATAAAGCGTTCCCCAGACCTTCCAAATTCCGTCCCGCAAACTAGCTTTGAACGGTCGCTCTGACGCGATCTTCTTTTCACCGTACACTTTTGCTAATGCTTTTTCAGCGACCCTCACCGCAGTTGCCTCGTCGGGAACAGCAACGGGAAGCTGGGCGAGAGCAACTGCTGCGATGGCAGTGAACAGGATCATCAGGCTGACACGCCGTTTCATGCGTGGAACTCTATATCAGATCACGACTTCGTGCATGATGGATGTAGACAGGCAATTTCACTCATTGAGACTTTCCGCCTATGGCCTGCCCCTTCGTGGCAGGTCAATGCCGTACGCACGGTCGCTTCCCTCAGCCACAGCGAAGAACGACACTATTGTGCCCGGCAAGCCTAGAATGAAGGCCAACGTTCGCCAGAGGACACTCCGATTGTTTTGCGCTCGCATACCCGCGAAACTGATGTTGGCCAATATCCACAATCCTGAAATGCCAGTGTCTTGAATTTGAGATTGTGTTGTCGCGCTCACCTGTGCCAAAGCCGCAGACGTGCAGGCCATGCACCCGAGCAGGAGAATCGTTAGATCACGGCCAAAACGGATTTGTCGCATGCACAACTCCGCATAGCACCAGAGACGAACACAGTCGGACTGGTGCTGAATGGAACCTCGCGAAATTTACGCCTAGTTAAGCTGATTGTCGAGAACAGGCGATTACGCTCATTGAGAACTGGATGCCGACCAATCCGAAAGCTATTCCGGGCCAGAAGTCCTCTTATGGTCCTCGAAGCCCGTTTCTGGACCACCTCCGTGTTACGGCAGCTCGCCTTGCTCCAACGCCACTGGGCAGCCAACCAGTCGTGGTTGATGTTCGGATTCCCGAGCGGCTGATGTGAACGCTCGCTTGCGTATGATCGCAATAGGAGTCGTCAATGAGCAGCGTACAAATCGAGCAGAAGAGCTATGAGATGCCCCCGCGAGAGGGGATCAGCATTGCGCATTTTCTCACCGTCGCCGACATCGAGCGATCGGCTCGCTACTACGAAAAGGTCTTCGGCGCTCGCATTCTGAGCCTGGGAGATGGCAACGCGCCTGGGTATCTTCAGCTTGCGAATATCTGGATGATTCTGAACGTTGGGGGCGGGCCGACCCCGGATAAGCCGACGGTAACGCTCAGCGTCCCCGACCCGAATCACATCAACAGCTTTATGAATTTCCGCGTTGCGGATATTCAAGCGTGCTATGAATTATGGAAAAGTCGAGGAGCGGAGTTCATCACGGAGCCGATCCCCAAGTACGGCGAGACGCGCTGCTACATCCGCGATCCTGACGGTTACATTATCGAGGTCGGACAGAGCACTGCCCTCAAGTACGGGTAACGCTCGGCCCGGATGCGATGCGGATTTAGACGCTTACGGATGTCCGCTTAGTGCCGGCCCATTGGCGCGAACATGAGCAGAATCGTATTAGCGATTGTCACTTGTTGTTAACAGCGATTTCACTCATTACTGGGCCCCCAGCATCCCTGATTTTGAGCGTGTTGCGAGCAAACGGAAATATTGCGGGCAAGTCGGCCCTCTGGTCCTCGAAGCCCGTTTGTGGACCGAGGAAGAAGAGCTAAAGGGCTCACGGATTACTTCCGCATTGCCGACGGCCTGCGAGCATTTCCGCTATATCAACGCATCATCTCAACCGGAAAGCCGGTTTCGATGCTTTGGTTGCATGGCCGATAACGAGCCGGCATATCACATCATCGGCTCCCTCAGGTCCTTTCTTCATGATCGTGCCCGATGACGGGCGACTCTGAAGTTATGGGTCAGGACAGAGTCCCAAAGCGCTGTGGGAACTTCGTGAGTGGAACTCAGTAGAAAGCGAATCCGAGGTTTCAAGATGTCCGACCTCCGCTGACAGCAGTGCCTTGCGCAGTTTTGCTCTGCTCTGTCCGCCATGCGAACGAGCAGCTTCCTGCAATGTTTGCAAGAGGCGTGTGCTGGCGACGAGTAACAAACCTCCCTAGATTTATCTCTGCCTTCTACCCGCGGATTCAGACGTTCCGGCACGAGCTGTCGCGTGGCAGTTATGTCATCAGAGTGTACGTGTTTGTCCGGCTGCAGCACGGATTCCGATTACCGACAACTGAACTTCTGAATCAATGCCGCGCAGCAATTCGACTGTGCGGCCGTTGCGCGCATATAGATCCACGGGGGATATGCTCGTCGTCAGTATCGACGAGTAACAAACCTCCCTAGATTGCTGAAGAATACGTTGGAGTTCCACATCTGTATACGGACGTATTGGGATATGCTCGTCGTCAGTATCGACGAGTAACAAACCTCCCTAGATTTTCCTAGTTCGCGAGAACCAATATCTCTGCCTTCTACCCGCGGATTCAGACGTTCCGGCACGAGCTGTCGCGTGGCAGTTATGTCATCAGAGTGTACGGTGCCGGCTTCCTGGCCTTAGTGGCGTTGTCCGGAATTGCACTGCAGGTCTGGCAGGTGTATCGGAGATGAACCGTTCCCTAGATTGCTGAAGAATACGTTGGAGTTCCACATCTGTATACGGACGATACGCGAAGAATGCCCTGAATGCTGTTTGCGCATGCCGACGTATACGTGATCATAAAACTGCCGTCCAGCATCTCAATTGGCCAGGAAGTTGGTAACGGCCTCCCCGTATTTTCAACATTGATTACCAGCCAGTGTGTCTTGGCTCGCTCAATGGTGACGAGATACCGATGCTTGGCCAGGTACTTTTGGAAGCATGGTTCGGAGCGTTGACTGCCGGCTTAGCAGCCCATCCGTGCCCATCAGCAACTGCCAGGATCAAACAGAGGAAAGAGCACAGCATGGTTTTGGGCGTTTGACTTACTGGCTTAGCAGCCAATCCATGCCCATCTTAAACAACCCTGCCAGGATCAACGGGAGAGGAAGGCGACGCGCCAAGAACCTCGAATGGGTGCGCATGAACTCAGGCGGTCGATACCGCAGTCAGACGCTCCCGTAGCTGCCCCGCCAATCAGAGAGGTGTCCGGAGCAGTGTCCCGTAACTGACTACTCGTGTGACATAGCGTGCTTTTTCATGCCCGAGGGCGACTGTAAGTGATTGGGATTTCGTGGCATCACATCGCAGAGGAGAATTGCTAAACCGTTATAGGGTCAAAAGCTCTATCGGGGGTTCGAATCCCCCCCTCTCCGCCAGAAACTTATCGCTCGTCCAAGCGAGCAGCTTCGCTCGGTACGCGAGAATGCCCCGAGTCACTGTGCTTCGTCAGGATCATGCTTGACCCGCGTGTCTGTAGCGATCCAATTCACTTCCCATGTTTTGCCCCCATCATCCGAGAATGCCTGTTCAAAATGGCACGAATCGGGAGTGATGTCTGATATGACAAATCGAACGAGGATTGCTCGCCCGTTCAGTGTTTCCTGGTCGTAGAACTCGCCACGTTTACCTTTGAATTCCCCGATCGTGGGTTGGCTCAGGGTCCCGCTGTTCGCGTTGGCAAAATTAAGCGTCCACTGATGAGACTGCGGATTGTAGAGACGCAGGCTCAACCCCTCAAAATGGCCCGCAGGACCATCGGCTACGAGCTCGACCAGATTGGCGCGGCCATTCCAGACCTTACTGACAACTGTAGTGCCCTCATATTCCACCCAGGTAGTCGAGCCAGTGAGCGGATGCAGCAGGCGCCTGAGATGAGTTTTCCACGTTCCAATTTCGAAGTCGAAATCGTGTTGCCCATCTTGTTCCACGGCTTTTCTGATGTTCGTCGCGCCAGAGTCCGTTTGGGCCAGCATTCGCGCAGAGCAAGGCGCGACAATCAGAGCGATCAGGACTATGTGGCGGAGTTGACAACGCTTGGTTAGGTTCATGTTGGTCGTGTGTCTACTACGATCCGGCTTCGAGCATGCCTCATTCTGTGGTATCTCGGAAGCCCCACTTCTTGCGGCATCAGCGACATCACTTTTAAACACCAAGCAGCGGATAAATGAGAGTTCAGACTTCTGAAATCCTCTACTTAGCCTTTCGATGTTCCGGCCATGCAGTTGCCTGTTTGCGTTCTGAAGACTCGGCTTACTGCGCTATCATGCATTCCAGCTCTCTGCGATGACTTGCTAGCAAAGTCCCCGTGGCCGGACCTATGACTCAGCGCCTGATCGGATCGTCTCTCCCGCGCACGGAAGGTCACAGCAAGGTCACCGGTCAGGCGCGCTACGTTGACGACATCTCATTCCCAGACATGCTGCATGGAGTTACGGTGCGCAGCACGGTCGCTCGCGGACGCATTCGCAAGATCCACTTCGATCCTGCCATCCCGTGGGACGAGTTCACAATCGTCAAGGCTTCGGACATTCCCGGCAGGAATCGCATCGCACTGATCGCCGACGATCAGCCGTGTCTCGCCGACGGCATTATCAATCATGCTGAAGAACCGGTACTCCTGCTGGCACATGCGGATAAGCAGCTCCTGGAGGAAGCCCGCCGCGCGGTGACCCTCGAGGTCGATCCGCTGCCGGCCATCTTCGACATCGACGATGCTTTAGCGAAGAAGGAGATCATCTGGGGCAGTGACAACATCTTCAAGACGTTTCTCGTGGAGAAGGGCGACGTGGACAGCGCATGGGCGGAAGCCTATGCGATTGTCGAGGGCGAGTATCACACCGGGGCGCAGGAGCAGCTTTACATCGAGCCGCAAGGCATGATTGCTCAATACAATCCCGAAACAGGAATCACGGTCTGGGGCTCGATGCAGTGTCCATATTATGTCCACAAGGCGCTCATGCCATTGCTGAATCTGCCGCCTGAAAAAGTGCGTGTGATTCAGACTGAAACTGGGGGTGCGTTTGGAGGAAAAGAAGAGTATCCATCGATAATCGCCTGCCACGCTGCCTTGTTGGCGCGGAAGGGCGGCAAGCCGGTGAAGATCATCTACGATCGCTCTGAAGACATGGCGGCGACTACCAAGCGTCATCCTTCGCGCACACGTCACCGGACCGCAGTTACTCGCGATGGCAAGTTGCTGGCGATGGACATCGAGTTCATCGTGGACGGCGGCGCTTACACTACTCTCTCAACAGTCGTGCTATCGCGTGGCACGATTCACGCGGGCGGCCCGTATGCATGTCCGAATGTCCGCATTCGCAGCAAGGCTGTGGCTACCAACCATCCTCCTCATGGGGCTTTTCGCGGGTTCGGAGCGCCGCAGAGCATTTTTGCCCTGGAGTGCCAGATGGACCGGGTCGCGCAGCAACTCAACATGCCACCCGACGAATTTCGTCGAAGGAACTTTGTTCACGAAGGCGATACCCTCGCCGTAAGCCAGGTAGTGCGCGAGCCCGTAAATCTCGAGCAGCTCATGAATCGAGCTTTCGAATTAAGCGAGTACCGCATCAAGCGAGAGCGATTTGCGCGTGAGAATCAAACGTCACCAGTCAAACGCGGCATAGGCTTCGCTACGTTTATGCACGGCGCTGGGTTTACCGGCTCCGGCGAGCGCTCAATGGGCTCTATCCTCGCTGTCGAGGCTACCAAGGAAGGCGTTGTTCGCGTGCTCGCTTCCAGTACTGAAATGGGACAGGGGACGAACACAGTCTTTTCCCAGATCGCGGCGGAGGCGCTCGGAATCGGGATCGATTCGGTCGAAGTAGTCACGCCGGACACATCAGTCGTTCCGAACAGCGGGCCTACGGTCGCATCCCGCACCTGCATGATCGTTGGCAAGCTCGTGGAATCGGCGTGCCTGCAGATTCGTGAAACTCTGATGCTGAGCGGCTTGCTGCGCTCCGGATATTCCGCGCAGCAGTTCAAGAGCGCCTGCCGGCAATACATTGAACGGCATGGAACACTCAGAGGCCAAAGCCAGTATGCAACGCCACCCGGGATCTACTGGGACGACGACAAGTATCAGGGCGATGCATATGCGACCTATGCCTGGGCAGTCTATGTCGCTGAGGTCTCTGTGGACACGCGCACCTGGGAGACCCGCGTTGAAGATTTCGTGGCGGTCCAAGAGGTGGGCCGGGTAATTAATCCCGTTCTTGCGGCAGGTCAGATCGAAGGCGGAGTGGCGCAGGGCATCGGATATGCGTTGTATGAAGAGGTGGCGTGGCGCGAAGGTCGCATGATCAACAATCAGATGACAAACTACATCATGCCCACCTCTGCCGATCTTCCGCGGATTCGCGTCTATTTCGAAGAGATTCCGTACAAACACGGCCCCGGTGGAGCGAAGGGAATCGGCGAGCTGCCGATCGATGGCCCAGCACCCGCGATTGTCAATGCGATCCACAATGCGATTGGAGTGCCTGTCGACCGCATTCCTGCCACGCCCGAAGTTCTGATGCAGGCAATGGAGGGCGCTCTTGTCTGAGGGACAGCGCGCGACAATACGGTTCAGTGTGAACGAACGGCCAGAGTCGGTGACGGCTCATCCGTTGCGCCGTTTGTTGGATGTGCTGCGCGAGGATCTTCATCTCACCGGTACGAAGGAAGGATGCGGCGAAGGCGAATGCGGTGCCTGCGCGGTGTTGCTCGACGGTGAGGTCGTCAACAGTTGCCTCATTCCGATTCTGCAAGTGCAGGATGCAAGAGTAGTCACAATCGAAGGGCTCGCTCAAAACGATAAGGCCAGACTTCTGCAGGAATCCTTCATTCAGTGTGGTGGAGCCCAGTGCGGTATCTGCACGCCCGGCATGATAGTGGCCTCGTGGAATTTGCTTGAGCGCAATCCACTTCCCACCGATAAGGACTTACGAAATGCGCTGTCGGGAAATCTGTGCCGATGTACCGGATACACGCGGATTTTTGATGCCATCAAGACCGCTTCAGGCAAGCTGGCGCAGGCTGCAGCGAAATGAGATCGTATCTTCCGCGATACGAGATGCAAGCTCCTCGCGACTTGGCCGAAGCGTTCGAACTCATGGCCGCTCAGCCCGGCGAATGGAAGCCCTTTGCCGGCGGGACAGACTTGATGGTGCTGCTTGAGCAGGGCAAGTTGGCGCATCGCAAATTTTTGAGCGTCACGCACATTGCGGAGTTGCATGGCATCGAGATCTCCAGCTCTCATGTGGCGATTGGTGCTCTGAATACTTATAGCCAATTGCAGCGAAACTCTATGTTACGAGATGAGTTCCCGCTGCTCTGTCAGGCAGCCCGCGAAACCGGCAGCATCGCCAACCAAAATCGGGGAACGCTCGGCGGGAACATCGCCAACGCTTCGCCGGCCGCCGATTCGCCCCCGGCATTGCTCGTATACGACGCCGAATTGGAACTCACGTCGAAGCGCGGTGCGCGATGGATTCCCTACGCTCGCTTCCATACCGGTTACAAACAAATGGACATGGCGCCCGAGGAAATCATCTCCCGGATTCGCCTGCCTCGGAGCGGGAAGCAGTGGAAACAGTACTACCGCAAAGTAGGCACGCGCAGGGCGCAGGCGATTTCTAAAGTATGCTTCGCCGGAGCTGCCGAGATTGGTGACGGCAAGATCCGCGACATTCGCGTGGCGCTCGGCAGCGTCGCTCCTACTGTTCTTCGTTGCGTAAAGACAGAAGCACTTTTGCTGAAGAGTACCGGCCCTTCTCGGATCAAAGATGCACAAGAGCAACTCGCAGCCGAGATGAGTCCGGTTGACGACTTCCGCTCCAACGCCCGATATCGAACCTGGGTAGCCCAAAATCTGTTGGCGGAGTTTTTGCTTCAGTTATGAGCGGACTCGAGTGCGTGATTCGCAGCAACCGCGTTGTGCTTCCCAACAGTATTCGGCCCGCGGCAATTGTGATTCGCGACGGAGTGATCGCTGAGATTCTTGATCCCAAGCGCGTGGCATCGGCCGAAGCGCTCGATTTCGAGGACTCGGTTGTGATGCCGGGCATTGTCGATACCCATGTGCACATCAATGAGCCCGGGCGCACGGAATGGGAAGGATTCGAGACTGCGACCATGGCCGCGGCGGCCGGCGGTGTGACTTCGCTGATCGAGATGCCGCTTAACAGCATCCCGGCCACCACAACAGCAGAGGCATTCCGCCAAAAGCTGGCGGCGGGCCAAGGCAAGCTCTTCGTGGACGTGGGATTCTGGGGCGGAGTGGTCCCAGGAAATTGCCCGGAACTCTTGAAACTCTACAAAGAAGGGGTATTCGGCTTCAAATGCTTTCTTGTGCCTTCGGGTGTGCCCGAGTTCGAGGCTGTGAGTGAGTCCGATCTGCGGCTCGCACTTCCTGAATTGGCACGGCTTGACGCGGTGCTGCTTGCGCATGCGGAACTTCCTGGTCCGATCGAAGACGCAACACGCAGGATCGGCGGTAAGAATTCCCGGTCGTATTCGACTTGGCTGCAGTCGCATCCTTCCGTGGCGGAAGACCAGGCGATTCAGTTGCTGATTCGCCTGTCGCAGGAATACAAAACCAGAGTGCACATCGTTCATCTGTCATCGGGGGCGGCTGCTCCGATGATTCACGCTGCAAAGTCTAGCGGAATCAAAGTCTCCGTGGAAACTTGCCCACACTATTTGACGATCGCAGCGGAAGAGATTCCCGACGGTGCCACGCAATTCAAATGCGCCCCTCCGATTCGTGAGGCTGCCAATCAGGAGCGTCTCTGGGATGCGTTGCGGGACGGCACAATCGATTTTGTCGCCACCGATCACTCTCCGGCTCCGCCGCAGACGAAGTGCGCTGAGACCGGGGATTACATGCGAGCGTGGGGTGGCATCGCTTCGCTGCAACTCAGTCTTCCGCTGCTCTGGACGAGCGCGCATAAACGCGGATTCGGTATCGACGATGTCGCGAATTGGTTGTGTCGCGAGCCCGCCAAACTCGCAGGACTGTCGAGAAAGGGCGAAATCGCCCAGGGGCGAGATGCAGACTTGGTAGTCTGGAATCCGGATCAGTCGTTTCAAGTGCAGCCTGAGAAAATGTTTTTCCGGCACAAGCTCACACCGTATTCTGGCCGAACTTTGTTCGGGGTAGTGCAATCGACGTTTCTTCGAGGCAAGGAGATCTATACGTCTGGTAATTTCCCGAATTCCCGGAGCGGACGTGTGTTACTCCAAGGACAGGCATGAGCGAGTTCTCCGATCTGCTTGACCTTGCATCAGAGCGCGTCGGGGGCCGCGTGCTCGCCACAAACGATGACTTCTTTGCTCCCAAAGAAAATCTAATCAAGGCTGCCAAGCCGGTATGGATCGAAAACAAGTACACCGATCGCGGCAAATGGATGGACGGTTGGGAGTCGCGTCGTCGCCGCACTCCCGGACACGATTGGTGCATCCTGCAGCTAGGGATACCGGGCGTTCTATCTCAAGTTGTCGTTGATACCAGCTACTTTCGCGGAAACTTTCCGGAGTCTTGCTCGCTGGAAGCCTGCGCCATCGAGCAGTCGAATGTTGAGTTGGCGGGCGGCACGCCCTGGGCTGAAGTGTTTCCGCGATCTCAACTCAAGGGAGACAGTCAGAACATCTTCGCAATAAACGATCCTCATCGTTATACGCACTTGCGCTTGAATATTTACCCCGACGGCGGCGTCGCTCGGCTGCGAGTTCTTGGCGAAGCTATTCCTGAATTGGAACAGGCACTTAATAATTCCGACCTGGCCGATTTGGCTGCTGTGCATAATGGCGGCCATGTCCTCGACTGCAGCGACAAATTCTTTAGCGCGCCGCAGAATTTGCTCATGCCTGGCTCGAGCTGCGGAATGCACGACGGCTGGGAGACGAAACGCCGGCGCGGTCCGGGTTACGACTGGGTGACCATCCGACTAGGGGTCTCAGGGACAATTCAGGCAATCGAAGTCGATACCTCTTACTTCAAGGGCAACTTCCCTGAGAGTTGTTCACTGGAAATCTGTGCGGCGGGATCCGACGGGTCAGATACCACGAACTGCTCTTGGCAAGAACTGCTTCCGCGCACGGCGCTCAGCGCGGACTCAGTTCATCGATTCGAGGTGGCCGCACAAAAACCCGCAACCCAGGTTCGCTTTAACATCTACCCTGACGGGGGAGTCGCACGGCTGCGCATTTACGGAGTGCCGGACAAGAATGCTCTGGTAGTGTCGCGGTTGCGTTGGCTGAATTCGTTGCCCGACTACGCTGCTCGAAGCGTCTTGTTGAACTGTTGTGGTTCGTTGAAATGGGCTGCCCTTATGACTGAGCGTCGGCCCTTCGCAGATGTTCAACAATTGCTGGATCAGCACACGGCGAGTTCCGAGCGCTTAGCGGCTGAGGATTGGAAGGAAGCCTTCGCCGCTCATCCGAAGATCGGAGAAGACAGAGACACCATCAGCAGCGGACAGGCACAACGATGGTCGCAGCAGGAACAATCCGCAGCGGCCGTCGCTTCTCTCCAGGTACGAAACGCGCTGCAGCGCCGAAATCAGGAATATCATGAGCGCTTCGGCTACATCTTTATCGTGTGCGCAAGCGGGAAGTCCGCCGAGGAGATGTTAGCGATGCTTACCGAACGCCTTCGTAACGATCCCGCGCGCGAGCTTGAGGTTGCCGCCGGGGAACAGAGGAAGATCACGAGGCTTCGACTGCAAAAACTGATCGGGGCGTGACACTTCAAACAGCATGACCAATCATTCCAGTCCGATTACCACTCACGTGCTCGACACTGCGCGCGGAAAACCCGCAGCGGGCATTCCCGTGGCTCTGCACCTGCAGTCGGATGGAAATTGGCGAGAGCTTGCCCGTGGAATCACCAACCAGGACGGCAGAATCACTGACTTGCTTCAGGAATCGAAGTTACAGGCGGGGAAATACCGGCTGACCTTCGACACAGGTGGATATCTTGCCGCCTCCGGCAAGCCGTTTTTTCCCGAAGTGGAAATCGTTTTTGAGATACATGATCCGGCTCAGCACTATCACGTCCCACTGTTGCTCAGCCCCTATGGCTACTCCACCTATCGAGGCAGCTAGCCGATGAGCTTCGAGCTAGTAGCGAATAATTACGGAAAGTCGCGCGTGCGCCTGGTGCGTGTGACCAGAACCGGTCCGCAGCACGATATCAAAGACATCTCCGTCGACATTCAGTTCGAGGGCGACTTCGACGCCATACACACCAAAGGCGACAACAGTAAAGTTCTGCCGACGGACACGATGAAGAATACGGTGTACGCTCTGGCTGCGCAGCAACCCGTGGGTGAGATCGAACACTTTGGCACGCGGCTTGTGTGCCACTTTCTTGGCAATAATGCGCAGGTCACGGCCGTGAAGGTAGGCATCTCTGAACATCTTTGGTCGCGTATTGGCGCGGAGGCAAGGCCGCACCCGACCGCGTTCGTTTCTGGCGGGAATGAGCGCCGCACGGCTAGTGTGACTGGAACTCGGGAGAGAACAACCGTGTCTGCCGGAATCGAAGGACTGCTGGTGCTTAGAACAGCGGGCTCGGCTTTTGACGGCTACCTGAAAGATCCCTATACAACTCTCCCCGAAACTCGCGACCGCATCTTCGCAACAGTCGTAAGAGCGGACTGGGATTATGGAGTGGAAGATGCCAGCTTCGGTCTGTGCTGGAGGACAGTACGTGGGGCGTTGTTAGAAACTTTTGGTAATCATCCCAGTGAGTCAGTACAGCACACTCTCTATGCGATGGCGGAAGCCGCGTTGGAACGATGCGACCAACTCAGCGAGATCCGCCTGTCGATGCCCAATAAGCATCATCTCGCCTTCGATATTTCCCGTTTTGGTATGGAGAGCCGTAATGAAGTTTTCGTTCCCACCGACGAGCCCTACGGACTGATCGAGGCGACTCTGCGCAGAACCTGACGAATCGCACCGATAATGGGGCTGAAAATCTAGCAATCACGATGAGAGTAAAATGCTCTGCGGTGCTCCAGGAGGTGCCGTATGCCTCGCTATGAATTCTTCTGCGAAGATTGCCAGAAGCCCTTCGAAGTCATTCTCACTCTCTCAGAGTACGAAAAAGGCGATGTAGCCTGCCCTGGTTGCGGGGCAAAACACGTTCACCAGGACGCCACTGCATTCTTTGCGGTGACGTCGAAAAAAAGCTGAGCTGTCGCAAACCTGATTTTCTTTCTGCTGTCAGCGACTCGATCGAGGCTCTGCCGCCGTCGAGACTGGTTTCTCTCGCCGTGAGGTTCTCGATTGAACGCTGTCGGTATTTGCTCTCCCCAGGCCTGCTCCCGCCTTGCGCTTCAGACATACGACTACAATGATTCTCGACGGCTATTCGCAGCCAAATCGAGTATCGTTTGTGAAAACCAGCGTTTTTGAAATCTTTAAGATCGGTGTTGGGCCCTCAAGCTCTCATACCGTGGGTCCCATGCGGGCTGCGCGAGACTTTGTCGAACGCATCGCGAAGGCTCGAAAGCTTGCAAGCGTTTCGCGCCTGGCTACGGAACTCTTCGGCTCACTTGCGCTTACCGGCCGCGGACACGCGACAGACCGCGCGATCATTCTCGGGCTGCTGGGCGAATCACCCAGCGAGGTGGATCCGGGCAAGATCGAATCAATGGTTGACGAGGTTCGACACAGTGCAACCATCCAACTGCATCATCGTCATCCGATCAGGTTCGATGAGAGCAGCGATCTGGTCTTCCGAACCACCGAGACCCTGCCAGGTCATTCCAATGGCATGCGATTCACCGCCTTTGCCGCAGACGGCTCCGTCGTAGACACACAAATCTATTACTCCGTTGGAGGCGGTTTCATCAGCAGGGAAGGCGAGAAGCCAGCCGAGTCCAATGAAGGAAAGGCGGCAGTACCGCGTCCCTTCTCGAGCGGAGCCGATTTGCTGCGTATCGGAGAAGAGAATGCCATCTCGATTTGGGAAATCGCATTAGCGAACGAAAAAGCCTGGAGCAGCGAGGCCGAAATCAGACAGCAACTCAGCCAGATTCACCAGACGATGGAAGCATCTATCGATCGTGGTTTGCGCACTGAGGGCATTCTTCCAGGTGGACTGAAAGTTCGACGCCGCGCGCCGCGCCTGTTTCAAAAACTCAGCAAGCAGAGTAGCTCCGATCCGCTTGCTCCCATGGATTGGGTAAACGCCTTTGCCATGGCCGTGAATGAAGAGAACGCCGCCGGAGGGCGCGTGGTAACTGCTCCAACAAATGGAGCTGCCGGCATTATTCCCGCAGTGGGCCGTTATTATCTTCGCTTCATTCCCGGAAGCACAGCCGAAGGCATCTTTCATTACCTGCTGACTGCGGGTGCGATTGGAATTCTGTACAAGGAAAATGCATCGATTTCGGGAGCGGAAGTCGGATGCCAGGGGGAAGTTGGGGTTGCCTGCTCAATGGCCGCCGGCGGACTGGTAGCCGCACTTGGCGGCAGTAATGCGCAGATTGAATACGCGGCCGAGATCGGCATGGAACACAACCTTGGCATGACATGTGACCCCATCGGCGGACTCGTCCAGATTCCCTGCATCGAGCGCAATGCAATGGGATCGGTGAAAGCCATCAACGCAGCCCGGATGGCGATGAGCGAAACCGGAGAGCACAAAGTCTCGCTCGATCAAGTAATCGAAACCATGTACCGCACCGGCCAGGACATGCAGTCTCGCTACAAGGAAACCTCTCTGGGCGGGCTGGCACTGAATATTATCGAGTGCTAGAGATTAACTCCCGCACCGTTTGATGGTTCCTCCCCACACGTAATCATCCTGTAACAGATTGGCAAAAGAGTTGGCACCATACACCGATGGTGCCCCTCTGGCTGGCAACTTCCCAAGCTGCTGCTCCATCCGAGAACTCAGGACATAAGAATCGGGTTCTGAGGGCCGAGTATGGGGCAGTTCAGTCTTTATCGCACAATTAGCGCGGTCGCATTGTCGATTGCGCTCCCGCTTTTGGTTGGCTGCATGGCTTTGACCGGCAGCACGAAGAACAATGGCGGCGGAAACCCGGGAAGCCCGAATCCAACCGGAAGTATCACTGTGACTCCCGCGTCGGTGCAGCAAGGCGGCACAGTTACCGTCAGCTGGCAGACTCAGAATGCCACCTCCGTAGCTCTCAGCCAAAACGGAACTTCTGTGCGCCTAGACGGCAACCCTCTAAGTTCGGCGGGAATGCAGTTCACGTTGAATACCGTGGGGACCACAACCTTTACCCTCACCGCTACAGGAGCGGCAGGAACAACAGCCGCCACTGCATCGGGCGCTGCTACGGTCACCGCGCCTCCTCCGACTGGGGGACCAACCGCAACACTGACCGCCACTCCGACGACCGTAACTGCCGGGCAGTCCGTGACCCTCAAGTGGACAACGACCAACGCGACCAGCGTTAGCCTGACCCAAAATGGGACGAATGTACCCATCGGCTCGGGACAAACGTCGACGGTAGTGACCTTGAACGCTGTCGGAACGGCGACATTCATTCTCACGGCAACGGGAGCGCAAGGCGCTGCGGCCACAAGCCAAGCCTCAGTGCAGGTGACTCCTGCGACGTCGCCCGGGGACATCACCGCGGTAAATCACATTATCTTTCTCTCACAGGAGAACCGAAGCTTCGACGTTATCTTCGGCAAGCTCAACGAATACCGCGCCACGTTTGGGCTACCCCCAGACATCGATGGATTGCCTGACGACTGCAGCAGCGCGAACTCCGACTGGACTAAACCCTGCGGAGCGATGAATAAAGCTCCGAACTCTGCAGGAGTTCCTACAAATCCGATCTACGCGTTCCACCTGAAGACGATGTGCATTGAGAACACCAGTTCAGATTGGATCGTCTCGCGATGGGCCTTTAACGCAGAAGATCCCGCGTCCGATACTCCGCTCATGGATGGGTTCGCCATCGGCGTGGCTAGCGCAACTCCCGCACCAGCAACATCGAATCCCACGATTCCCGATAAGCAGGGCATTCGCGCGATGGGATTTTATACGGCACCGGATCTCGAGTATCACTACTGGCTGGCGACACAGTTTGGCGTTTCGGACCGTTGGTTTGCTCCAGCGCCCACACGCACCGACTCCAATCGGTACTACCTGGTCGGAGCAACGTCCGGAGGATATGCGTATTCCATCGCAGGCGACGAGCCTTTGATCCAGTCGCAGACGATCTTCGATCGGCTGCAAGCGGCGGGCGTTTCCTGGAAAATCTATAGCAACGAGCTGTACACCTCGGCCTTCTCGTTCTCAGGATTCATGGCGGGGTTTGGACCAAATGGCGCGAGTCCACACATATTCCCACTCTCGCAATTCGACGCCGACGTTGCCGGTGGAACTCTTCCCGCCGTCGCCTACATCGAGCGAGTCGACAACGACGAGCATCCAGGACTTGGCGGCAACGTCCAGGCGGGAGTGAAGGACACCGCGCACTTCATTAACGAGGTAATGAACAGTTCCGCGTGGAAGGATTCTGTCTTTATTCTGACTTTTGACGAGGGAGGCGGCCTATATGACCACGTTCCCCCACCGACTAACGTGCCCAATCCTGATGGCATTAAGCCAGTCGACCTCTGTACAGGTGCTTCCGATCCGCGCTGCGCGAATGCAAAGTTCACGCATGGGACTCCTCCTTACGATCCGCCCGGCGATTTCAACCGCTACGGCTTCCGCGTTCCGACGGTTGTGATTTCGCCGTTCAGCAAACCACACTACGTCTCGCATCAGCTGACGGATTCGACCGCGTGGCTGGCATTCGTCGAAAAGAGATTCAACTTGCAACCCTTAACCGCGCGCGACGCAGCCGCCTCGAACATGCTGGACTTCTTCGACTTCACGAATGCTCCGTGGAAGACACCACCGAGCAATCCGCCCGCGACTCCGATTGGTCCGTGCTACGACGGCCTGCCGTAAGGCAGGAGGGCAGAGACGCAGCATGCTGCAAATTAGCTTCGCAGAGAAACGGTTTTGAAGGGGCACGGCTTGAGCGAAGCGCAGCCGTGCCGATAAGACGCGGGTTGAAACTCGGCTTCAGCCGCTGAGGGACTTTTACTAAATGGCAAAGATTCCCTCGGAGGCTAAAGCCAGTTGTTCAGGTTGCGCTAACGGCACGGCTACGCTGCTGAAGCCGTGCCCCTTCAAGCTCGTCTTTCTGCGAAGCTAACTGCTTGCAGCATGCTGCGTCTCAACAATTGAAAGGATCAAGCGGAGATCGCTGGATTCAGCTTGGGCGGATGTTCCTTCGGCCTTGACTCCGCGGCAGCCGCCTGGGTCTTCAGTTCCTGCTCAGTCAGCGGCTTCATTTTCTGGTAGGTGTACCACATGCGATGAATAACCGTGATCGTAGAGAGTACGGCGATTACCCACAACACAGGCGCCATGCGGTTGAACAACGCGCCGATAAGCACGAGCACAATGCGCTCTGGCCGTTCGAGGAAGCCGACCTTGCAGCTCGGGATCAGCGACTCGGCACGAGCGCGCGTGTAGCTGACCATCACCGAAGTGGTCATCACAATTCCAACCAGCACCACGTAGAAGAAGTGATTGGCGCGCGCGTAATACACCAGCAGGCCGAAAAACAGCGCGATATCGCTATAGCGGTCGATGACCGAGTCAAAAAAGGCGCCGAAGGTAGTGACCTGGTGGGTAGCGCGGGCGACGCGCCCGTCCACCATGTCAAAGATGCCGGCGGCAAGAATCACCAGACCGGCATAAAAGAAGAGCCGAGGTTGCCGATCACCGCTGGCGTATCCAAAAAGAACTCCGGCGATGATGTTGATGACCAGCCCGGTGAAGGTGAGTATGTTCGGCGAAATGCGGGTGAGCGAAAGTCCGCGCACAATGGCGTATAGAAGCTTGCCGCATGCGCGCCCGAATGCGCCGGTCCAGCTCATCTAGCGTCCGCCTGAAGCGCCGTTGGTCTCGGCTTGCTCCTGATCGTGGATGGTTGCGAGCTTCAAAATCTCCAGCTCGCGCCTGCCGGTGGGCGTTACAACCTCGACTACATCCCCAACCCTTTTGCCCATAAGGCTCTTGCCGATTGGCGAGGTAGTTGAAATTTTACCGTGGGTAACGTCGGATTCTTCGCTGGTAACCAGGGTGTATTCGATCTTTTCGTCCTTGGTGCTATCGAAGACCTCGATCACCGAGCCGAACGCAACCCGATCTTGCGGAATATTATTCAAGTTCACGAGCGCCAGCTCGCCCATACGCTTCTTGAGCTGGCCGAGGCGCGCGTTGACGAACTCCTGGCGCTGCTTTGCCATGTGATACTCAGCGTTCTCGCTGAGGTCGCCGAGTGCGGCCGCCTTTTTTATTTCCTTGGGAAGCTCGTGAGTGAGCTCATGCTCGAGAGCCTTAATTTCTTCCAGCAGCTTCTTCTTTACGTGTTCAGGCATGGACCTCGCCATTCCATCCGCGCCTGAGTGACACGGTGGGGATCAGGAATTTAGGACGATCTGGACGATGACTCACCCTCCGCACTGGGAGGGGCGCGCAGTGTCGACAGGTTCCAGCAGATTATACTCCGCTCCTCGCGGATGAGCCTGGCCGAAGTGATCCAGATTTGCTCAGCCCAAAGGACTTAACTCGCCTGTCAGAAGTTGGCGTTGCAGGAAATAAAAAATGCTCCTGAGGTTCGCCCGTAAGACCGTGGAAAACATTGACTTAACGGCATTTCCGCGATATCCTTGGATCGTTGTAGTGTCCCGGTTCCCCCGCCCAAAGGTGCCTCAATGAACCATGATTTCCACATCGGTGACAAGGTTGTTTATCCCAACCACG
Source organism: Terriglobales bacterium (assembly GCA_035567895.1). NCBI lineage: Bacteria > Pseudomonadati > Acidobacteriota > Terriglobia > Terriglobales > Terriglobales bacterium. Next base: position 34,520 of record DATMPC010000013.1, read on the forward strand.
GCGTAGGCATAGTAGAGCAGATCAGTAGTCGAACAATTGGCAGCATGGTGCAGAAGTATTACGAGCTGCACATCAAGGCCAGTAATCTGAGAGTTACGATCCCATTCAGCAACGTGGCGGCAGTGGGACTTCGACGAGTCATTAAGAGCGCCGATATCGAGCAAATCCTGGACATTCTGATCAACAGCAAATGCGAGAATCACGCCGACTGGAAATTCCGGTTCAAAGAAAACTCCGAAAAGATGCGCACCGGATCGCTACTGGACGTGGCTTTTGTCCTGAAAAGCCTCCTGGTTTTGAATCAAACCAAGGCGCTTTCCTTCCGCGAGAAGAAGATGCTGGAACGGGCGCGGTATCTGCTGGTAAGTGAGATGGCAATGGCGAGAAATGTCGACGAAACGGAAATGGAAGGGCTTCTGAATCGCGCCCTGGCCAAAGTAAAGCTGAAGTTCCCAGAAGTGACAGCCGACGCGTAGGAGTGGGCTGTTAGCGTTGAGACAGCGCTTGTAAGCTCAGTTATGGCTTCAGGCGGTTGCTTTCTGCTTCTTGTTGTCGGTCCCCTCTCCGAGCAGTTCTCCAAATGGTTTGAGCCCCGTGATGTTGTCGCAGACGATCTTGATTGCTCCCACCACTGGAACAGCAAGGATCAGTCCCATGGCTCCCCAAATCCATCCCCAGATCATCAGACCGACCGTTACGGCCAGCGGGTTCAGTTCCAGCCGTCCACCGAGCACCTTGGGGTAAAGAACATTCATCGCGAATACGTGCAACCCAAGAATGATCGCTGCGACTAGCAGCAAGCTGCTGCTATGCAGCACCCCCGCACCCGAAGCCACTGGCGGCAAAATAGCGAGAACTATTCCTAAGTACGGAACCAGGCTTAAGAACCCGCTGATCAGACCTATGAAATAGAAATAAGGCAGATGCAAAAATGCAAAAACGATTGCGCTTGCGACCGCCAGAAACAAGCCAATAACGAAGTTTCCAACGATGAAGCCCTTCATCATTTCGGAGATCTTGCCTAGCGTTTGATACGCCGCCATCCGCTTCTCGGGCGGAAAGAGACGCACAGCAGACCTTCTCACGTGCTCCTGCCAGGTAAGCATGAAATAAACGAGGAAAGGTATGAAGGTGATGGTGAGCAGTACTTCACCAAAATTGGCAATCTCCTCGCCCCCCACAAACGAAGCAATTCCCCGGTCCTCCTGGACTCTCACTGGAACGGCATTCCGATCCTCAGGCTTGGGCGGAATTACGTTTTGCGCAGATTTGCGAATCTCGGCCGCATTTTGCTGATATTTCCCAACGAGTTTCTTGATCTCACCGGACATCTTGGGCAGCTGATGTGCGAAGTCCACGGCTCGCTGGTAGAAAAAATAGCTCAGGCCGTAGAACAGGGCGAAAACCAGCAACACAGCCAGAGCCGAACCCACGCTTCGAGGAATGCGGATTCTTGCGAAGAAGCCAACCAACGGCTCCAAAATGAACGCGATCAGGATCGAAGTGAAGAGGGTAACCAGGACTAGCTTTGCGACATAGCAAATTGCCAGAATCGCCAGCAGCGTGAGCGTAATTTGCCAAATGGTGGCTTTGCGAAGTTCTTCATGTACCTCTTGCACACCCTCTTCGAGATCCGTCAGCTCCGCCGTTGGTTGCGAGACACTAGCCTCATTCTCCACCGCCATGGGGCTTTGGCGTCCTTGTTGCCTATCTCGCTTTTGCCAGCTCGGCAATGAGGGCATGCTCACGCCTCCGAAGAGGGTAGGATGCGGCGCCCGCCTATAATCGCAGCATGACTGCGGGTCAAAATGCCGCTTCCAATGGCGCAGGCCGCATTTTGGGACTCGATGTAGGAGCGCGGCGCATCGGGATCGCCGTCTCCGATCCTTTGGGCATCACTGCGCAGGGTATTAACACCTTGCACCGCCGCAATCGGCGTCATGATCTGTCTGAGCTGCGAAAGTTCATCGCCGAGTATGGAATTCAAGAAATAGTGGTGGGCAATCCGTTGCGAATGAGCGGCCATACTGGAGCCCAGGCAGAGAAGATGGCTGATTTTGCCAGGCATCTTGAAGATTCGTTCGAGCTTCCTGTTCATCTTTGGGACGAGCGGCTCAGTACCGCCGAAGCTCATCGGCTATTGGATGAGACTGGGATTCGCGACTCACGTCGAAAAGAGGTCATCGACAAGATGGCGGCAGTGCTGATTTTGCAGTCGTTCCTGGATGCGCGGGCAGCGCAGCGTTAAGACCGGGGAAAGGCGAACACGAAGGTCACCAAGGAAAAGGCAGAGGTCACGAAGAGAGCGCCTGTCCTCTTCGTGACCTTCGCAGTTGCCTTCGTGACCTTCGTGTTCGCCTTTCCCCGAGGCTTTATCCTCTTTTCTTGAACACATCGACTTTAACGATCCCTTGTCCCTCTTTCACGTGAACTACGCGATCGACATCGATGTCTTTCAGCTCATCTATCTGCCCGCTTGGCCAGCGTATCTGTAGCAGGTCCACTTTGCTCGCTTTGCCCAACCCGAAATGGACGCGAAGGTCGTTTTGGGAAAAATAGCTGCCACCGCTGCGCACCTCATCTATTTGCTCTACCGGTTTTTCAACCCTGGGAATGCGCGCTACGCACCTGATGCGTGCGCCAATGCCGCTGCGGTTTGACTTCGTACCTATCGTTCTTACTTTGATCCAATGGTTTCCTGTGCTCGAATCACAGCGAATGAGTTGCGGGAGATCATTCACGCAATTCACGACTATGTCGATGTCACCGTCGTTGTCGAAATCGCCGAAGGCCGCTCCCCGTGCCGGCGCCGGCGTCGAGATTCCGGGCCCGGCTTGCATTGAGACATCGTCGAAGTGGCCGTTGCGCATATTGCGGTAGAGCAGCTTACGTTGGGCGTAGGCGGCCTCGGTGCGAAGCTGTTCTACTTCGGGATAGACATGCCCATTGCACACGAGAATGTCTAGCCATCCATCGTTGTCCATATCGAAGAACCCGCATCCCCAACCGAGATACTTCGTGTTCAGGCCGAGGCCCGCTTGAAATGTAGTGTCGTCGAAGCTGCCGGCGCCAAGATTGCGATAGAGCGAATGTGTGTCGCCGGCGAAGTTCGTTTTCACGATGTCGAGATGGCCATCATGATCGTAGTCCCCAGCTGCCACGCCCATGCCAGCCTGAGGCTTGCCATCAGGGCTCAGCGCGGCTCCGGCGGCAACCGCGATGTCGTCGAAGTGGCCGTTCTTGAGATTGTGAAACAGAGCGCTGGCCGTGGAGTCGTTGGCCACGTAGATGTCGGGCCAGCCGTCTTCGTCGAAATCGGCGGTGAGCACGCCTAAACCGTATGTACTTGCCGTTTTGGTAATGCCAGACTGCTCCGAAACATCCGTGAACGTGCCGTCGCCGTTGTTGTGATAGAGGATATCCTTGCCGCCATTCAGTCCTGGCGGCCCGCAGGCGACCATCACGCCCTTGTAGAGACACGGACCCGATTCGGGAACAGGCGCTGTCTTTAGATCAAGGTCGATGTAGTTGGCGACGAAGAGATCGAGATGACCATCGCGATCGTAATCGAGAAAGGCACAGCCGCTATTCCAGCGTGTTATCTTCTGTGTGAGACCGGCCTTTGCGGTTACATCGGTGAACGTGCCGTCGCCGTTGTTGTGATAGAGCGCATTCTGCCCGTAGTAGCTGATGAATAGATCGTCGTATCCGTCGTTGTCGTAATCGCCGACACAGACGCCCTGGCCCCACCCTGAGCGCGCAAGACCAGCTTTCACGGTTACATCGGTAAACGTGCCGTCGCGATTGTTCTTAAAGAGATGACAGGTCGGCTCTTCGCCTTTGGGAAATCCTTCGAGGCGCCAGCCGTTCACTAGAAAGATATCCAGCCATCCATCGTTGTCGTAGTCGTAAAACGCGACTCCGCAGCCGGTCGTTTCCAGGAGATACTTGTTCTTCTTCACTCCTCCGAAGATCGTTTTCGCGTTCAGCCCGGCTTGCCGCGCGACGTCTACAAAAGAAACTCCGAGCGCACTCGAACTTTCCTTGGCTGCTTCGGACTTCGGAGCGGGTGCGGCCTGGCTTCGAAGATCCAACGCGCCAAAGATTTGATCGAAGCTCAGAACGAGAGCGGTGCGGCTGAGTGTCTTGAGAAAGTTACGACGGTTGAACTGCAATGGGCGCCTTTGGACGTGTTAGGATTTCTGCCGCTTTTCGAATCATTTAAGCACAAGACACACAGGCAACACACGACACGGATCGCACGGATTAGACGGATTACACGGATAAATCCTTAATGATTGAAAGACAACCGCATAGACCCTCAAACATCCGTGTAATCCGTCTCATTCGTGCGATCCGTGTCGTGTGTTGCTTTTTGGTTCTCCCGGTCTGGGCTCAAAGTCGTGATTCAGTTCAGATCGGCACGCACGAACTCTCGCGTCCCGCGCGCCCATGGGAGTTCCTGGACGCCGTCGGCAAGCGCGCGGGCCTCTTTGGCAACGAAGCTGGACGCTTCGAGGCTTGGGTCTATCCACTAAAGCTCTTTCGCGACTTCGAAGTCACGTTCGTGCTTGATGACCGGCGCATCCCCGCCTCTGCACTCGTTCGCAACCTAGTGATGCGTCCGGAAGGACCAACGCTCACTCTCTCCTCAGATTCGTTCAGCGTCAACGAAACCTGGCTCTTACCGCCGGATGAGAGCGGAGCGATCATTCGCTTCGAAATCAGCACCTGGCAGCCGGTTGCGATCGAGGCATCGTTCACGCGCGATTTTCAACTGATGTGGCCCGCGGGGTTAGGCGGAACTTACATGAGTTGGAATCCTGAGCTGCACGCCTTCACGCTGGGGGAAGAAGGCCGGAAATTCTCCGCAGTTGTGGGATCCCCGTCAGCCGTTTCGGCAAACCCGGAATTCTCTTCCAATAGCTACGCCAGCACTCGCAGTAGTTTTCGCCTCGACACGATCCCGAAGGGCACAGCAGTGCGGTACATATTCATCGCCGGGAGCACTACCGGACCGGGCGAAGCGCGCAAGAGTTACGATCGACTCTCGGCCAATCCGGGTGAGCTCTTTTCCGCAGCGCGCAAATACTACGACGACTACTTGGCCAAGACGCTCTCGGTCGAGCTGCCCGATCCGAAGCTTCAAGCCGCATATGACTGGTCGCGCATCAGTATGATTCAGGGATTGGTGGCTAATCCGTTTTTGGGAACGGGGCTGGTCGCTGGCTATCGAAGCTCGGGAGAGACGGCCCGCCCAGGATACGCATGGTTTTTCGGCCGCGATTCACTCTGGACCGATCTCGCCCTCGATTCGATCGGCGATTTCGCCACCACTCGCACTGCACTCGAGTTCATCGCCAAGTATCAGCGCGCGGATGGAAAAGTCGAGCACGAGATATCGCAGACCACCAGCCTGGTGGATTGGTGGAAAGGATTTCCATACGGTTTCGCCTCAGCCGACGCAACTCCACTGTTCATCATTGCGATGAACGATTACGTCACCTCGTCGAGCGATGTCGGATTTGCCACGGAGCACTGGGACAACGTCTGGCGTGCCTATCAATTCATAAAGTCGACCTACAACCAGAACGGCCTTCCACGGAACTTTGGTATCGGACATGGCTGGATCGAAGGTGGTCCGCTGCTTCCGGTTGAGACTGAGTCTTACCAGAGCGGTCTCGTGGCCGCGGCGCTGCAGTCGCTAGTCTCGTTGGCAACTGCGGCCGGAAAGCGGCAGGATGGCGATGCCGTTTCGAAAGATTTCGGCGCGCTGCGAACAAAGATCAACGACGCGTTCTGGGACGCAAACGATCGCACCTTGGTCTTCGCCGTGGACCGCGAGAACAAACAGGTGCGCACCCCCACCGTGCTCAGCACTGCGCCGATGTGGTTCGACGTCTTCGAGGCTCAGAAGGCGAACGCCACTATCGATCACATTGCGAATTGGGATCACGCCGCCGACTGGGGCATGCGCATCATCTCAGAGCAGCATCCGCTCTATGGTCCGACCGGCTACCACTTCGGATCGGTCTGGCCGCTCTTTACTGGGTGGGCCGCAGTCGCCGAGTATCGCAACCACCGGCCTCTGGAGGCATATGCAAACCTCTACGCGAATTCGTCGCTGGCACTCGATGGACCTCTCGGGCGTGTAACAGAAGTCCTCTCCGGCAGCTATTACGAAGGACTCGGTACGTCGTCGCCACACCAGATCTGGTCTTCGGCGATGGTGATCAGCCCCATCGTTCGGGGAATGCTTGGGCTAGCCGTGCATGAGACCAAGAAAACGATTGATCTAGCTCCACACCTTCCAGCGGCCTGGGATCACCTCGCTCTGCACAGTATTGCGTTCTGCGGCGGACAGGCGGAGATCCTTTACTCACGCCGCGACGACGGCGTCCATCTTCAGGTGAAAACGGGCAAGACAGGCGATTGCAACCTGCGGTTCTCTCCATCGTTCAGCAAGCACGCTCGCGTCCGCGGCGTCACATGGAACGGCAAACCGGCTAAGTACACCGTTGAACCAAATCGGAATGACCAGCACGCTGTGATTTCGCTTCCTTGGTCAAGCGGAGAAGTAGTCGTTCGCGTGGACGACGATTTTGGGTTACAGGCTGATGAATATCTTCCGTCGCTTGGTTCCGCGAGCGAAAATCTCAAGATATCGCGAGAACAATGGAGCGCGAATAATCGCGACTTAAAGGTGCGCGTCGCAGGAATCGCCGGCAAACGATATGCATTGCATAGTTATGGCGCAAACATTGCTTTTGTTGATGGTGGAGAGTTGAAACGACTCGCGAATGGAGTGCAAACCATAGAGATCACCTTCAGCGCTGCCGATCGGCCTGGGCAATACATCGAGCGCGAGATAACCATTCACTTCTAGAAGTGAACGTCTGTCAAGAATCTCAGAGCCTGGCGTCGAAGGACAGGCTACCTTTTAGCTGCAAAGTACTTGACACGATCATCCTCGCTGAAGCATTCTCCTTACCATGCAGCAATGCCGCAATCCGCGCAGGCGCAGGTACGTTCCGACGAACCCCGGGGTTGAAGAGCCAGCGCCTCAATCCAGCGACGCGCTCGACCAGCTCCAGTTCATCCGGCACACGATGGAGAGTGCGACATCGTTTACAGCGGTTCCGGGCTGGGGAACAGTCATCCTTGGCCTGACTGCAGTTGCTGCTGCGTTGGTGGCCAGCAGTCTGGATTCGCGTGTGACCTGGGTTCTGTTGTGGCTCGGAGAGGCACTGCTCGCCGCAATCATCTCCCTGGTTGGAATGGTCAAGAAGACGGGAAGTCTGGCGAAGCTTGCCACATCCATACCCGCGCGTAAGTGTGCGCTCAGCCTGGTACCGCCGCTTGCTGCGGGCGGCGTGCTGACTTTGATCATGATGGAGCAGCACTTGTACGCGATTCTTCCAGGCATGTGGCTGATGCTATACGGGGTCGCGGTGATTACGGGCGGAGCATTTTCGGTTCGCGTGGTCCCGGTAATGGGAATCTGCTTCGCCGTCTTTGGAACCATTGCGCTGGCTCTGCCGGCAAGCTGGGCCAATGGAATTATGGCCGCTGGTTTCGGCGGCTTGCATGTGTTCTTCGGGTTGCTAATCGCTCGGAGACACGGAGGTTAGTGAGGTTGCGTCAAGCGAAGTTGAAGTCCAAATCTACTATTCACGAGAATGTCCGCTCTTCTGCGCGCGCAATTGCCGTTCACAAGGAAGCGTCTGCCTCGGAGCTCGATCCTGTCATTCACGAGCGCATGCGCCTGGGCATCATCAGCGCCCTTGCTGTGCGTGACGCACTTACATTTTCGGAGCTGAAGCGCCTGCTCGAGGCTACGGATGGCAATCTGAGCGTCCATGCTCGCAAGCTTGAGGACGCGCATTACGTGATTTGCACCAAGAGCTTCGAAGGACGGGTTCCGCGTACTGAGTATCGGATCACCTCTGCGGGGCGCAAGGCTCTGGAGCGGTATCTCGACCAGATGGAGCAGATCATCCACCAGACTCGCGGTAACTGATTTCCTGCTCCTTCCCGAACGACACCGAGTCGAGTCTTGCATCACTGCCCAAGTCTCGCACTCTCAATTATCATTTGTCCGGTCTCCAGCTACTCACATGAGTGATCGGCGCAAAACCAAAACCACGCCCGCCCTGGAGCGCCGGAAGCGGAACCGGCGCGCTTTTGCGCGGTGGCCATTTGAGTTTGATGTTCGCTTGAACTGGGGTAAGCAAACCGTGCTTTGCCGTGGATATGAGATTGCAGAAGGCGGGCTTTCATTAGTCTGCGAGATACCGCTTCCCAAAGAAACCGAGATTGAGGTCGAGTATCGCCTGCGTCCAGATGCCACTCCTGTAGTGGTTAAAGGGATGGTTCGTTACGTGGAAGGAGTTCATTTTGGACTCGAATTCCTGAACCTTGGATTGAAAGACCGGCTCTCACTCGTCGAGCACTGCGAGAAGCTGGATCCTGTCTAGTTCTTCGCTCCGGCAGCAGCTCCACTGCAAGCTCGTTAAGAACTTCAATCCGTTGCAAACACGCCGCTCCAGTCTCACATCCAAGTCACTAGTTCTGAGGAGTCGCAAAAGACCCGCAGGAGGGTGAAATGGCAGATCCTTTACAAAAGGACGATTTTCTCTATTCGTCAGTAGGCGAGGAGCTGGAAGAGAGTCGTGGGAACGTGATGGCCTATCAGGCGCTGCGCCAAGATCCCATTCGGAGACGCGCAACATTTTCTGAAATCGATATGGGCTTAGACATCGCCAGCCCGGACCGACAACTACCAGAGCACGGAAACTCTCGCCTGAATCGGGCGGCCGAGCAGGTGGGCGGAGCAATGGGAAGAGCAGTTTCACAGGCGCGCAGTGTTCAGGATTCAGCCTGGCAGCGCCTTCACGTTGTTCGCGATCATGCGCAAGAAGTGGGCAGTTCCGCGGCAGATCGCATTTCCGGTTCAGCGTCTTCACTGGCCGAGGCGGCTGAACAGCGGGCCCGAAACCTGGCAACGAAAGCTCAGGAGAAAGCTAGCGATCTCATGGACCGATTCGAAGAGCGCGGACGAGCTGCACTCGATGAGGTCGATCAGTTAAGCAAAAAGGCCGCTGCGCGTGTCGACCAATTCAAGGAAGAAGTCGAAGAACGTTCGCGGGAATTGCGGATGAAGGCACGGCTCCATGCCGAACAGATGCGCATGCGCGGCGAACGCATGATTCAGGAGCATCCCCTAGAAGTCTTGGGCTGCATCGCGGGCGCGGCATTGCTAGCAGGTATTTCACTGCGGATTGTGAGGGCTCACAATGCACGTCGTGACTGAAAACAATAAATCAATTGGCCAAGTCGTAAGCGAACTGAAGAACGATGCTCGCGACTTCATCTCCACGCGGCTCCAGATCCTCACCCAGGAAATGAATGACAAGATGAAAGTATGGAAGGTCGCGATTCCGATGCTGGTAATCGCGGGACTTCTCGGCGGAATTGCCGTGCTCGTCTTGACGTTCGCGATCGTCGCATTTCTCGCAGCCGTATTCCAGCCAAGCTCCTACGCGTGGTGTTACGGCGCTCTCATCGTGACAGCCTTCTACATCATCGCGGCATTTGGACTCTTCTACCTGGGCAAGCGTGAGTTGGCGCACACCGGCATCGCGCCGACGCGAACTCTGCGCGTGCTCAAGCAGGACCAGATTTGGATTCAGAATGAAGCGAGGTCACAGGTATGACGCAGCCAGTTCTTCCAACCGAGATCCTCGAGCAGCGCGCAGCCGAGCAGCGGCGCGCGCTTCACAATGACGTTCAGGAACTTCGGTCAGTCGTTCGGGCTGAAGTGCGCGAACGCACTGACGTGAAGCGAATTGTCCGTATGAATTTCGCGCCTGTCGCGGGAGCGGTCGCTGTTGTGGCGCTCGCGTTCGGCTACGGCGTGGCCAGAATCTTCACTCGAGACTAAGCTAGCGCAAGCTTTGCGGGGAGACGCAGCGTGCTGCGCCTCTACTTCCTATTTCTTTGCGGCGTTTTCTAGCATTGCCAGATAGTTATCGATCGTCCGCGTGTGACCCATGATGAAGCGCGAGACGAAACGAAACACTGGATTGTAGACTTCACCATCTTCGGTAATCGTTACGGCACAGCCGTCGCTCTCGGGCTGGATATTCCACGTCCAGCTTCCTCCGAACGGAAGGTTCTTGTCCGCAATCGTAGTCTTGCGCAGCGTAGGTGGCTGCGACTGTACGATCTCGTACGTGATCGTTTGACCGTGCTTGTCGGTGTCCCGCTGCATGTGACGGCCGCTTTCGTCGAAGAATTTGTATTCCTTCAGGTCGGTGCGCCAATCCTGCGGGCCTGAAATCAGAGCGAATACTTGCTCAGGAGTAGCTTTGATGATCGCGGTGCGCGAAGCCGTGTGGCTCTTCGGGAGAAGCGCTCCTACAACCACGACAGCCGCAATGGCGAAAATGATAACGCCAAGAACAATGAATAGGATTTTCATCTTGCTTTTCTCCGCCCGCGAAGCCTTCGCCTGTTCATGAGCTTGTCCGCAGCTTCCGCCAGCAGATCAAGCCCGCTCAAAGCGGCTTCTACATCGCCCGGACGCAACAGCGAAATCATTTCTCTGACCAAATCGCGATCAAGCACTGAATTCTGCTCCTTGATTCGCTTGCCTCGCGGCGTGAGCACCACGGACACGCGCCGGCGGTCCTGAGTATCACGGAGTCGTAGAACGTAGCCGGCTCGCTGCAGCTTGTCTATTTGGAGCGATATCGTGGATTGGGTGACATCGAGGTGTTTTGCAAGTGAAGAGAGCGTGAGCGGCGGCTGCGTATCGAGGTGATCAAGGATGCTGCCAAGACGCGGGCTCAACGACTTGCCTGTTTCGTCGTCGCGCACATGGCGAGTGTGGCACGCCAGATAGATTTTGGGATAGCTCTGAAGCACGCGCTGCATTCCGCTGCTGAACATAGCAGGATCATGAGCGAGATACTTTGATTCGTCAAAGAACCTGTTTGGCGATTAGAGGGCAGGCTTCAGGAGAAACGGAGGAAAGAGTGACGGGAGATCAGTACGCGCCGTCGGCGCTGGCAATGGAGACTGGCTGGGAATCGTCCGCGCTGGAAATTTGCGGCTGGTAGTCACGGTGAACTATGTCAACTACGGCCTTGCCGACTAGCCGCGTATCTGCCTCAGAATGAGTGTGAGTTGGCAAAGTGAATCCGGCGACGGTCGTATAGTCCTGCGTAAACTTGATCCTCTTGACAAAAAAGGATGGCGTTTTTGTAATGGTCCCCTGCGCTCGCAGCAGATGGCCGGTAGTGTCTTCGAGGTAAATCCTGCCCTTGAAGAGGCCCACGCGTTTCTGGCGAGGTTTCACCTCATAAACATGCACGGGAATTCCGTTCAAGTCTGATGTTCCCTTGTAATTGAACTTGTAATTATCGGAATCGATTGCGGTTTGCGATTGCTCTTGCTTGCGCACGTGGTCCACTTCAGATTGCAACAGGCGAACAATGACGTTGCTCTTCACAAACTTATCGCCAGTCGAGTTCAGCGGAGTGAATTCGAGCACCGAGGGGGCGGCGTAGTGCTGTTTCACTTCGAATTCAGCTTTTTGGGCGGAGTCCGGCAATTCGGCATCGATTACGGTGGTTGCGGTGTAGCCGGCCAGCTCGCTCGATTGCTTTCGCAATCCTCTCTCATAGGCGACCAGAGCTAATTCCTGAGAGAGGCGAGGAGCCACACCGGTAACGCCAAAGTTCGGAACGTCTCCAGCAGCAAACGATGACTTTGGAATCGTTTCATCCTGAGCGAATAAGCCAAGGCTGAGCGCGCACGCAAACATTACAACAGACGAAATGAGGCGCAAGGGACGCATTTAAGGAGCTGTTACAGAGTCCTCCATAACCAACCTACCGCAAAAGTAACTGAAGTAATGAAGCCGCAACTTCGTAGTTACGCTCGTAATTCTTATGACTAATGGATGCCGCACGTCAGTAAAAGTTGCGGAAAGTGCTGGTTTGCTCTCCCCAAAACCCGAATGGCATGCACGAAGCGAAGGCCTCAGCAGGGCGGTTCTATAATGAGTTCACGTCATGCCAAAAGTAGTTCATGCCGCGTGCTCGCACGATTGTCCAGACTCCTGCGGCGTGCTCATCACTGTGGATGATCTCGGCCGCGCTACGCGCTTACGAGGCGATGCGAATCATCCCGTCACGCGCGGCTTTCTTTGCGCGAAAGTAGCGAAATATCTGGATCGGGTGTATTCCCCTGACCGCGTGCTGCGTCCTATGCGACGCGTTGCGGCAAAAGGACAAGGCGTGCGCAGCGCCGCTGACGTTGCGCGCATTTTCAAACAAATCTCCTGGAATGAAGCCTACGATGAAATCGCACGCCGCTTCCGGCAGATCAGCGAGGAGTTTGGACCCGAGGCGATTCTTCCGTATTCCTATGCGGGCACGACTGCGGTCCTCAGCTACGCATCTATGGATCGCCGCTTCTTTCACCGGCTCGGCGCGTCCCAACTCGACCGCACGATCTGCGCGACCGCCGGCGGAGAAGCCCTGGTCTCCGTTCTCGGACGCAAGCTGGGGACCGATACGGAACTGTTTCCGCGAGCGAAGTACATCATTGCCTGGGGCGCAAACATTCACGGCACCAATGTGCACCTATGGCCGTTCATCGAAGAAGCGCGCCGCAATGGCGCGAAGCTGGTCGTGATTGATCCATATAAAACGCGGACGGCGCAGTGCGCGGACTGGTATCTCCCGATCAATCCCGGCACCGATGCGGCGTTAGCGCTGGGGATGATGCACGTGATCATCGCCGAGCGCCTCTACGATGCGGATTACGTAAGCAAGCACGTCAACGGTTTCGACGAACTCACGGAGCGCGTGCGGGAATATTCCCCGCACCGAGTTGCTGGATGGACAGGCATTTCTGCTGAAGATGTAGTAAGGCTTGCGCGAGAATACGCAACCACCAGTCCCGCAGTCATTCGCGTGAATTATGGTGTACAGCGCAGCCAGAACGGCGGAACCAACGTCCGTACGATTACGATGCTGCCGTGCATCATCGGCGCGTGGAAGCACGCCGGCGGCGGCATTCAGCTCTCCTGCAGCGGCGCGTTCAAGCTGAACAAGGAATATCTCGAACGGCCCGACTTGATGAACAGCAGCCCGCTCGCAAGACCGGCTCGCGTTGTGAATATGTCCGAATTGGGACGCGCTCTTACTGCCCTGGACGATCCGCCGGTCAAAGCAGTGTTCGTTTACAACTCCAATCCCGCAGCGATTGCTCCGAACCACAACGATGTAGTGCGAGGTTTTCTCCGGCCTGATCTGTTCACAGTCGTGCACGACCAGTTCTTTACCGACTCGACCGACTACGCGGACATCGTTCTGCCGGCTACAACTTTCTTTGAGCAGAAAGACCTGCAGCAGGCGTACGGTCACTATTACCTGCAGATGTCAGAGCAGGCGATTGCGCCTATGGGCGAATCCAAGTCCAACGTAGAGATGTTTGCCGAACTCGCGCAGCGCATGGGCTTCACCGAGCCTTGCTTCCGGGAGTCAGTCGACCAGATGATCGATGGCGCTTTGGATTCCCCAGACCCATGGTTGAAGGGAATCACTCGCGCTCGGCTCGAACAAGAAGGGCACATTCGCCTTAACTTTGGAACTGATGAATTCCTACCCTTTGCCAATGGTGGATTCCCGACTGCCGACGGAAAGGCCAGAATCCTGAACCAGGAGTTAGCGAAGCTAGGCTTGGACCCGGTGGCCAAGTTTGAAGCTCCGGTGGAATCGCGTCATTCCAAACAGGCCAACAAATATCCGTTGGAGCTGCTTTCGCGCAAGGCTGACAATTTCCTGAACTCAACTTTTTGCAACATCTCCTCGCTTGGTCCGCTGGAGCCAAAGATCAACAAGCTCGAAATGAGTCGGCCAGATGCCGATGCACGCGGCATCGTTACGGGCGACCAGGTCCGAGTATTCAACAATCGGGGCGAAGTGCGTTTAAGCGCTCTCGTGGATGGCACGGTGCAGTCCGGAGTAGTTGCCACCCGCCTTAATTGGTCGAAGCTGATGCCCGATGGCATCGGCATCAATGCCCTGACTTCCGAACGGCTTACCGATCTGGGAGGCGGACCGACGTTTTACTCGTGTCTGGTAGAAGTCGAGAGGGTCGAGGATCGATATAAGTAGCTAACAAGACGTTCCCTGATACTTCCCTGTTCATTTGTTGAATCTCAAGCTAAACAGCCCTAAGTCTTGTGTTGATAGCGACTTAGAAAGATATCCACAGAATTGCCTGTTAAATCCCTGGTTTAAGAGGAAATTTTCAATATTCGGGCAGAATTCAATAACTTCCGGTTTGAATTCGAAAGCACCCCTGCTAATTTCCCTCTTCAGTACTTGGTTGGGCTGCCGCGCCTTGAAAACAAGGGTCATGTGCGCAGCGCGTAACCCTGACTGTCGTCTCCGCGACGATTTGGCGAAAACTAACCAGGCTCTGAAGTCAATTCACTGAAAACTGACGACTTAAATACTTGCAACTGCTTTTCCCGCCACATCATCGCAATGTGCTGACCGCAAATAGACGCTTGACATGGCGTCTACTGAGGCTAAAATCAGCCGAACCGGACCAGAAATCATCCCGGACTATGAGTACTACCCATCCCGCTAAATTTCCACCCCAGAGAATCAGTATGGAACAAGTCTGCAAGCATCCTCGCGTGCGTGTGGTTGCGCGTGAGGAGGACGCGGAATTTGTAGAGTGCCAGGAATGTGGAGAAGTCTTCGATTCCAGTGAATTCAAAGACATGGCCATCGAAGACCAAGCCCGCGCCGCCGAACTCTAGAACACCTTCCAGTTCCGTCGATGATTCCCAGATTGGACAGCTGAAGCCGTTAGTGTGCCTAGAGAGCGCCCAGAGATTTTGGTGGCACGGCCGCCTCGGCTGTGCCACAGGTTGAAGGTCGAATCTTTACGGCGAAGTCAAAATCGTCCCGTGCGGATCCACGACGAGCCTTCGTGTTCCAGCCGGTACAGTAAGCGTGATAGCCGTGTCTTCGCCGTCGGCGAAAACGCGGCTCACAAATCGCAAATCGCCTTTAGCCGCTTCTGCATAGATCGGCACGGCGGTTACAAGATCTCCGGGAGCGTCTTGCTGTAGCAGCTTTCCGGACGCGCGCAGAGCGGTTCCCTTCCGCTCGAAGTGCACACCAGAAAGTTGATATTTCGGCATGGCCGTTCCGTTCACCCAGCCATTGAAGAACCAGGCGAGAGAAGGTTTTCCTTCGTGATAGAGCGACTTTGGCAGAGCGCGCTCGAATGCGCGCTGCATATCGCGAGTGCTCATTTGCTTGCAAGAATAGTCCTGTTGCAGGGTGTGCAAGACCGAAAAAAACAGATCATCGGCATTTCCGCCCGATGCACGTGTCCCGTCTCGCAGCAACTCCCGCAGCATGTGCATTAGCCATGTTCCACGGCCGTAGGCGATGAGATCGAAGCCTCCGGGAAAGATGGATGAGTTCAATCTGTTTCCGAGCGTCACCGGTCCAGCTTCGCGATTGAATTTACCTTCCGGACCTTTCTCCGCCAGACGGGCTCGATAGTAGTCCAGTACCGTCCTGAAATCCTTGGGATAGTCAGCCTCGAAGCTGAGCATGGCTGAGTAGTTCGCGAGCGCCTCAGAGATCCAGCGATCGTGATAAGTGGTCCAATACACTGAGTCGCCCCACCACTGATGAGCGGTCTCGTGCGGCACCATAAGCCGATCAAACAAGACGCGATCGAACTCAGATCTCGCGGCACCTCGCTCGCTCCGCGGTACGAATGCATAGCTCGAGAGGAATACCAGGCTTGGCCAGCCTTGGCTCACATTTCCCGGAAGCTGCGTTAACGAAAGCGCGCTAAACGGATAAGGTCCAATTCGAGGACTCAGGTAGTCAATTGTCGCTGCCGCACTCGTGGCGGCGGCTTCGCCTGCCGGTCTTGGTGTGGGGAGCGGTATCCGGACGGTTTCTTGCTGCACCGACCGGCGGGGGACAATAACCGGCTCTACGACCGTCTGCGTCGCTGCCGGAAAGCTGCTTTCCACGCCAGCAGCAGCAAAGCTGGCGACTTTTACGTTACCGGCGGTCACTTCTGATTGCTGGTAATGTCCCAGGTTAAAACCGGCCACCGGCATGGCTCGCTCCGATACCCACCGTGAAACCTGCATCCCATCCGCTGTCTGAAACGAAGTTCTCTTTCCGGTCGCAACCAACGTCCACTCCGGTGGATAACGAAACTCGAGATCGAACATGGCCATGTTCAATCCCAAATTGGGATACCAATTTCCGCGTGATCCGACATAGAGCAGGCCGTTTCCCGCATCTGCGAGCACGGTTCCCGAATACACGAAGTGCAGCTTCACCTTGTCGCCTCTGGCCATCGCCTGGGGCAGAATCACCGCGACATAGTCGTTCCCGTCGCGGGCAATCCGCGATCCTTCTACCGCCTCATTCTGAAGAAACTCCAGCGACCTGCCATCCATGGTGACGGACGAAACCTTGAGCAATCGAGACAATTCGAAGAGCACGGCTCGCGTACCTTGCTGCAAAACTTCGAGTTCCAATTCAGCATCGCCGTCAATCGTTTCCGGGGGGTGAACATTCGCCTTTATGCGAAAGGATTTTGGCAGAAGCGATAGTCCCGCAGTAGCTGAAGGTTCTTCTTTACGGTGTGACTGTGAAGCGAAGGATGTCCACACGTTATAGAAAGCGAACCCGCCTGGCGCATGTCCGACTTGGCCGACACCGATCTGTTCCGGAGCGGCTTCGTCGTAGAAAACATCGAAAGTTCCGTGATTCGCTCCAACTACCCGCGTATGCATGAACCTGGCGGTACTCCCAGCGTTCCCGGGCGCATTCAGGTAACCCAGAAGCAAGCGCAAGGCGTCTGTCTTTGCCAGCTCTTTGGCGGCGGAATTTGCCTTGTCCAGGATCTCGGGATTTTCTCCCTTACGCAGAGCAGGTTCGAGTTCTTCAAGAAAGTGATCGTCAAGGAAGCGAAAATAGGCGGACGTAAACTTCTCTTCCAGGACTGCAGTGTTGAGGAAGAGCGCCAACGAGGCGCGTTCGCCCAGATCGGGCGGAATCAAGAGAACCTCTGCGTCGCCGACAAAGAAAGCACCAGTGACATGCCCTGCGACTTGTTCGCCAACGATGAGCCATCCGTCGTTGAGCGCGAAGTGTAAATCCTCACGGTCGAAGATCACATCACGTACGCGATAGACCTTTGTAGGATCCAGCCCGCAATCCCGCAGACTGCGATAGAGCGTTGCAGACGGCCCTGGAGTCGACTCCTGAGCGCACATTGTGGCTGAAAGTCCCAGAAAGCCGAACATTGCAACCAGCCCAACGCACAGGACGCGATCCCATGTCCTTCGAATTATGGGGTTTCTGGTTACCAACGTCAGTCCCTCGGCAAGAACGCCCTGACAGCTCACGAAGGTCCGTTGCTAGAATGCTGCCCTGTGCGTCTGCGATTCGCCATCTGCCTGTGCCTGCTCTCCTGCGCATCGGCCGACACCATTCACCTGAAGAATGGGGGGACCATTCACGCCGACAGTGTCCGGGAAAATGGCGAACGTGTGGAGTATGACATCGGGGAAGACAGTTACGCTATTCCTAAATCCTCGGTAGATCGCATCGATAGCGGCCTGAGTACTTCCAATTCGTCTGCGGAAGGAAACATTGGGGCGAATATCGCAGCTCCGAAGCTCAATCCCGGCAGCCTCGGTGACATTGCTCCAGACGGAAAAATAACCCCAGAACAGCTGGCCCGAATCGAGGCGAGCGGTAACAAGTCGTCTCTTGCTTCTGCTCTCGTTCTTCTCGGGATACAAGAGCAACAACACGGCAAAACCGACGATGCGCTCTCCCACATGGAACGTGCCCTCAGCCTGGAGCCAGACAGCGGAGACATTGAAGCCACATACGCGTGGTTGCTGCTGAAGCAGGATCGAGCCTCGCTGGCGCAAGGCTATGCCGAAGACGGTGTACGCAAGAACCCTAGCTCCGCGTTTGCTCACAAGATTCTGGCCCTCGCGTATTACAAGAACGACAAGATTCAAGCCGCACTCGAGGAGTTCAGGAAAGCCAAGGAACTCGACCCCAAGGATCCCGAAGTGGACGCGTACCTGAAGGCAGTCTCACGGCAAGCAAAGGCAGAGGCAGACTTTCGCAGCGACGCAAGCACACACTTCAACATGCGCTACGAGGGCGAAAAGGTTGCGCCGAAGTTACGCGAACAGATCCTTCTGGTACTGGAACGGCACTTCGATGATCTCGTCTCCAGCATGGGACTGCTTCCCCGGGATCCCATCGTGGTGGTGCTCTACACAAATCAAACCTACTTCGACGTAACGTTGGCCCCAAATTGGACAGCGGCCCTTAACGACGGCAAGCTGCGAATTCCCATCGAGGGTCTCACCTCGGTCACGCCCGATCTCTCTCGCGTCCTGAAACACGAGCTTGCTCATTCATTTATCCGTCAGGCGACGAACGGAAGATGTCCCGTGTGGCTGAATGAAGGGTTAGCGCAATTGCTCGAACCCCAGTCTGCCGCAAAATATCGCACGCCGCTGATCAGCTTGTTCCAGAACGGGAAGCAGACTTCTTTGCAGTCGATGGAAGGAAGTTTTATCGGGTTGGACTCAAAGCAGGCGGCCATCGCTTATATCGAGTCGCTGGCATACGTCGAATACATTCGCGACTCCTACGGCATGAACCGAATTGCTGACATCATGCGCTATTTGAGCGAAGGCCAGAGTCCGGAAGAGTCCCTGAAGTTGGCGATTCACGACGATTATTCGCAATTGGAAGAAGAGTTCGCGCGGCATTTGCGGTGAAGTTCCTTCCAGTGGGACACACCCAAGGAGCTGTAAGCACGGCTCGAATAACTGACCGACCCAACTAGAATTCGCGCCGAGGCGCGGCCTGATCAGCTCCGACGCGACCAGCACTAATATCCGCTACGAAGTAGTTCTCACCCTTCACAGGCGAACCAGCCAGGCGACGCAGGACCGCGATCTGACCGACATGAGTAAGGGCGTCGGCAACCGGGCCTTGAAACAGCTTTCCAATCGGAGCGTGCAGCGGCTCGTCCGATGCAAGATAGGCGTCTAATGCGGCTAACGCAGCGTGAAACCGCTTCACATCCTCGTGCCAGTGTTGGACGTTGGAGGCGTTCCACTTCTCTTTGCCGCTAACCGTGGACAATCCCCAATCCAGCAAATCTCCGATGTGCGCGAGGATCTGGCCTGCGGAGCGGCATCCCCCACCGCACGTGAACGAAGAGAACCCATCCGGCGCGCCTCGCAGCGCTTTGCTTCCGCGATACGCCAACGTCGCGAGAGTATGACGAAGGAGCTGGCGAGCTGGATCGGATTGGGCTGATGGGACAGGATTGGCCGCGCTCATGATCCAAGCATTGTATTCGAGCGTGACTCCCGCTTACGTGGTTCCGGCCGCCCTCGGCCGGTTCTTAGCAATTTTGTGATTTAGCGATTTCGTGATTTGGTGATTTCAAAATCGCGAAATCGCACAATCACGAAATCACAAATTCCTCAGAACTCTCGTCCCTGATTGAACGCCAACACCTCGTCCACGCTCAGACGCGGCCTGCGTGGCGCATTGCCTGGAGCTGCGTGGCCCAGAGTTATAAGCATCACGGGAACATAGCGGTCAGAAATGCCGAATGTCTTTTTCACCTGCTCAGGATCAAAGCCAATCATTGGTCCGGTGGCGTAGCCGCGGGCTTGTGCCGCGATCATCAGCGTCATACCAGCCAATGCACCCGATCGAATCGCCTCGTCACGCTGGAATTGGGGGTTATTCACATAAGGAGCAGCGGCGCGTTGTGCGGTGCTGCTCGCCGCTTCTTGAGATATGGCGCCGGCTTTCACGAGCGGAGCAAGGATCTTGTTCACCTTCTCGTATCCGCGCAGGTCGCCGAGTACGATGATTGTGGCCGATGCCTGTCCCACCTTCGCCTGATTGTGGGCCGCAGCCTGCAACTGCTTCTTCTTCTCAGGATCTGTGACCGCGACAAAACGCCAGTGTTGGATGTTGAAAGACGACGGCGCCTGGATCGCATCGGCTACGATATCGCGAATCTCAGCTTCGCTGGTCTGCTTGCTTGAATCGAAAAGATTGATCGACGTCCGCTCTCGAATAACCGCCAAGGCATCTTTCATTCGGTGTGCTCTCCCAGCTGTTTTGACAGCTAGACAGGAAGAATGCTGCCAGAGACATGAAGGATGCAGCAATTCACGTCTGGTTCTGAGCTTCGTTTACCATAAAAGGTTTGCGTGCCGTCCTAAGGAGGCTCTGTGAATCCCAAGGTTCTCATTATTATCTGTATTTTTTCTTGCGGGCTGACCGCGATTGCTCAGAAGGGTGCTCCCCAAAAGAAGTCTACTGCTCCCGAGTCCACACTAGTCGACAGGATTAGCGATACCGGGTTTATTCAGATCAAGGCTGAGAGCTTTCGCTCACTCAACCCCAACCAGCAAGCGCTTGGGTATTGGCTCTCGCAGGCGGCAATCGCCATCGATCCCATCATCTATGACCAGCTCTCGGCGTATGGCGTGCGTGAGAAGCGGTTGCTGGAAGAGATCGTTGCGCGTCCGCAAGGCATCAGTCCGGAAGCGATGAAGAAGATCACGAGCTACGCCAAGCTCTTCTGGGCGAACCGCGGCAATCATAACGAAAACACAGCGCAGAAGTTTCTTCCGGATTTCTCTTTTGATGAACTTAAACAAGCCGCACTAACCGCGCAAAAGAACGGAGCATTCAAAACCGCCTACGCCGACTTGGAGCCGCTTTCCTCAGAGGATGCGCTAAACAAAGAGCTAGATGATCTCAAGGTAGCAATCTTTGATCCAAACTTCGAGCCCATGAATACGGCCAAGAGCCCGTCCGGCGGCAAGGACATCGTTCAGGCGAGTTCGAACACGTTCTATCCCGGCCTCTCGTTAAACGATCTGAAAGACTTCAAGGAATCGCATCCGTTGAACTCACGGGTCGTGCGCGGCAGCGATGGGCAGCTACAAGAGCTGGTGTACCGCGCAGGAACTCCTGACGGCAGCGTGCCTCCAGGCTTATATGCAACGTATCTGAAGCGCGCGAATGAGTATCTCGAAAAGGCCAAGGCAGTTGCTGATCCGACACAGGCAAAGGTCATCGCCGATCTTATTCGTTACTACCAAACCGGTGATCCTGCCGACTGGCTAAAGTTCGGAAGCGATTGGGTACAGAACAACGCAACTGTCGACTTCGCAAACGGCTTCATCGAAGTCTATCGAGATGCACGCGGAGCGAAGGGCAGTTCGCAGGCGTTCGTGACCGTCACTGACAAAAAGGTAACCGATGCCATGATCAAACTGGCGCAGAACGCCGAATACTTCGAGCAGAAAGCGCCTTGGGACGACAAATACAAGAAGACTGCGTTCAAACCGCCTGTTGTGAAAGCCGTTGAGACGCTGATTGAAACAGGCGACTTCCAGGTGAACACGGTTGGCGACAATCTACCGAACGAGAATGAAATCCACGAGAAATACGGCACAAAGAATTTCCTCTTTACGGGAAGCAGCCGCGCGCTGAACGACGCCGCGGGAACCACTTCGCTGGAGGAATTCGGCGCGGATGCGGAAGTGATTGCGCGTGGAAAGAAGTATGGAGATGAAGCCGAAGACTTATTCACGGCGATGCACGAAGTGATCGGCCACGGCTCAGGCAAGCTGAGTGACCGTTTGAAGAGCGGTTCCGAGGCTTATCTCAAGGAATATTTCTCCACGCTCGAAGAAGGGCGCGCAGACCTGATGGCGCTGTGGAACGCGTTTGATCCGAAACTGAAAGAACTCGGTCTGATTAGCAATCAAACCGAAGTCGCAAAGGCGATGTACGACGGAGCCGCCCTGGCCCCACTCACACAACTTCGCCGCATTCCGAAAGGCGACACCATCGAAGAAGACCATCAGCGCGATCGCCAGCTCATTGCGCGCTACATACAAGACAAAGTTCCGGGATCGATCGAGCAGTTTGATCGCAATGGGAAAACCTACATCAGGGTGAAGGACTACCAACTCATGCGCAAGGGCGTGGGCATGCTATTGGCGGAGATCATGCGCATCAAGGCCGAAGGCGACTACGAGGGAATCAAAGCACTCGTCGATAAGTACGGCACGCGTTTCGATCCGGCCCTTCGCGATCAGGTAGTGGCTCGGTTCAAAAAACTAAATTTGCCGACTTACTACGCCGGAGTGAATCCCATGCTTACCGCTGCGGGAAATACGGCAACGGTACTGGTTGAAATTGGCTACCCACGCGATGCGGTGGAGCAGTATCTGACGTACGGGGCCATGTACGACGAGGGCTTGAAGAGTGCGCTGAAGTCTGAGCCGAAACAGCCTGCACCGAAGCAGCGGTAGAGACTCTCTGCCTAGTCATAGGAAACTTGTCATCCTGAGGCCCTCTTTTGGCCGCAGGATCTCCCGCGATGCATCGAACTTATTTGCCGCCGTGCGCCACTTTGGCCCAAAACCCGGCTCTTGGTGAAATGCCGTACGGGCTGCAATTAAGTCCTCAATATCCCGGGAGATCCTTCGCCAACAGGCTCAGGATGACAGAGTTGTGAAGTCTCTATTTTGGAATTAATCCGCACCCACGCCTTCGTACTGCTGCTGTGAGCTCTGCGCCATCAGCTCTTCGCGCAGCTTGCGTTCGTACTCTGCAAGTTGTGCGTCGATGCTGTTCACAGCCTCGCGTTTCTTGACAAGGTCTTCACGATAGCGGCGCAAGAAGTAATCGATGGTCTCTACGCGAATTCTGATCGAGCCGGTCGGCTTATTTTCATCGAGATCCTTGAAGGCGAAGTACGGAGTACCCGAATTCTCGATGATGTCCTCAATCACGGAATAGATCGGGGCATCGTGACCGCACTTGAAGTTGGAGATCTCGAGGGCCACAAGATTCGGGTGTCGCGCGGTGAACTTGGCCGCCCAGATCTTGTGATTGGTGCTGGCGGAATAGGCGTTCTTCCAGACGTCGGTGATGTCCAGCGGATCTTTGATCACTCCGGCGCGAACTTCATCGCCGAAGAGCCGGTCGAGTATGTCATCGTCGATCGGCAGCGTGCTCTGGGAGAAGATGGGATAGCCGAGCTTCTGGAACTCTTCCATGATCTCGTGATTTACACCGGGATCGTGGTGGTACGGACGTCCAAGCATCACGATGCCGATACGGTTCTCGCGCTCCAGCATGTCGAGCGTTTCCCGCGCTCGCTTGCGCAATCCGTCGTCATAAGCTTCCTGCGCTTTGAATGCCACTTCGATTGCACGCTCGTTCTCTTCTTCTGAAACGCCCAGCACCGGAGCCCATGCGCGATACATCTGCAGGGCGAAGAGCTTGCGGTCGGCAAGGTTCACGATGGGATCGAGATACTCAATTCCATTGTCGGCAAAGACATTCGCTTCTTTCGTGAAAGCAGCCTTTACAGCATCTGGAGTCGCCGTCACCGTAGGACACGCGTTCGAACCGGTCGTGCACTTGAGATGCGTGGTGAGCACATCGATCATGGGGAAGAAAATCGCGTCCAAGGGCTTCTTGGCGTGCTTCACGAAGATCAGGTTGTAGA
Source organism: Terriglobales bacterium (assembly GCA_035567895.1). Taxonomy (NCBI): domain Bacteria; kingdom Pseudomonadati; phylum Acidobacteriota; class Terriglobia; order Terriglobales; species Terriglobales bacterium. The sequence continues at coordinate 58,193 of DATMPC010000013.1, forward strand.
CATGTGGTATGCCGATCTTCGACGGGAAGCATGGATCGATTGCGCCGCGCCCAGCGCCGGCCTTGTACATGTCGCGATTGGTGTAGTCGGAGTAGATGATGTTCTCCGGCTCAAGCCCCAAGGTCTCCAGGTATGCGCTGAAGAGCGGCGCGTACACATACATGTTCAGCACTTTGGGCATGCCGACACGGAACGCGGCCCGCTTCTTCATCAACTCTGCGCGCTGCTTGACTTCGGCCTTGAACGTCCACTTCGTATTCGGAATCGGATCGGCAATCTTCGGCGGATTCTGCGAGCGCCACACGCCGCTGGCCGCGATCTCGACGTAATTGGGATTTGCTTCTTTCAGCGCATCGAGTCCGGCCTTAATGCCGCGCATGTCCTTCACATCTTCGACTTGCCCCTTTTCGCAGGTCGAGATAATAAGGCGCTGCTCGCCGGCTTGGAGTGGAACCTTCGACTTGAATGCCGGCGCCTTCCAGTTCTCGGTGTCGCCGGTTTGCACGTCGATGAAGGTACGCAGGCAGTTGTTTTTACAGAAGTAGCAGCGCGTACCTTCGTTGCGAGTGGTGCGATAGCTGATGTTCTGCACCGCGTCGAGGCCGATGAAGGTGCTCTCGTGACCATTCTTGAAGATGCGCATCGCTTCCACTCCCGCGCCGATTGCACCCGACTCGCCGCAATGCTCGTGGACGATGACTTCGGCTTCGGCCTGTTCGCTGCGGAAATGCGACTTCACAAAATCGACTTCGGCCTTCACTGCCGCCAGGTTCTTTTGCGTGCCACCTTGCAGTATGAAGCGTTTTCCTAGCTTTGCCAGATTGGGAATGCTGGCGACATAGAGGAAGATGTTCTTCGGCAGCACCGCCGCGAGTCCCGCAAGAATTTCTTTTGCCGCCCAGCCCTGGCGCTGGAAGTTGACAATGTCCGACTGCATGAACACGGCGCAGCCGTAACCAAAGATCGGCATCTGGTTCGCGGAGAAGGCAATATCGGAGTACTCTTCGACTTTTATGCCGAGAGACTCGGCGGTCGACTGCAGGAAGTATCCGTTGCCCGCCGAACACTGCGTGTTCAGCTTGAAGTCCTTTACACGCCCGTCTTTGAGGACGATGAGCTTGATGTCCTGACCGCCGACATCGACGATGCAGTGTGGATCGTCGTAAAAGCGCATCGCCGATTCGGTATGCGCGACGGTTTCCACGAGCGCGACATCAGCGTGCAGCGTTTCCTTCAGCACATCCTTCGCGTAGCCGGTTGTTCCCACGCCGAGCACTTCGAGGGTCGCACCCTGCGCCTCCACCTGCTGTCGCAGCGAGCGGAACATGTCGATAGTGTCTTGGATCGGATTTCCGTTCGACAGTTGGTAGGCCTTGCAAAGCAACTCGCCTTCGTCCGATAACAGCACGGCTTTCGTCGAAGTAGAACCGCCGTCGACGCCCACAAATCCGCGCACGGCTGATCCCGGCGTGAACTTCGCGGCATTGAACTTCGGGATCGTGTACTTCTTCTTGAATTCTTCCAGTTCTTCGTCCGAAGTGCTGAGCCCGGCCGCGCCGGAGCTGGCCTTCTCTTCGAGGCGTCCGACATCAATGTAGTGCTCGAGCTTGGCTGTGCCCTGATACCAGCCCACATCAGGATCTTCGTCCTTACCGAATTCGACCGAGCCCAATGCAGCAAAATACTGCGCGTTATCAGGAGTCTTAATGAGTTGCTCCGGAGTCATGCCCTCGGGAATCTGCACGTTGCGTTCTTCCCAAGTCTTGGGAATGTTGTGCTGCCACGCCTCGCGCATTCCCTTGATAAAGCAGTTTGGGCCGCCGAGGAGCAGAACGTGCGGGCGCAACGTGTGTCCGCGAGTGAGAACGGAAAGGTTCTGGAGAACGATGGCGTCGAACAGCGATGCCATTAGCTGATCTGGGGGAACCGCCTGCTTCTGCAGGCCGTTGATATCCGTCTCGGCGAAGACGCCGCACTTGCCGGCGACCGGATGCAGCTTGATCCCGTGGTAGCCCTGCTGGCACAGCTCGTCGGCTGGAATCTTGAGCTTGGCATTGATTTTGTCGATCACGGCGCCCGTGCCGCCGGCACACTTGTCGTTCATTGATGGGATCTTTTTCTTGCGCCCGCCGGCTTCGTCTTCTTTGAAAACGATAATCTTGGCATCCTGCCCGCCAAGTTCGATTACCGAATTCACTTCCGGATGAAGCTTCTCGACCGCTAGGGAGACGGCGGTGACTTCCTGCACGAACTTCGCACCGATCAGCGGGGCAATGTTGCTGCCGCCGGAACCAGTAATGAACATGCGGCAGTTGTTGGGCGCGATGCCGGCTTCGGCCTGCATGCGATTCAGGAACTCGAGAACTTTTTCCGGCTGCTTGGTCTCGTGGCGCTGGTAGTCGGACCAGATCATCTGGTCCGTGGCGGCGTCGACGATCACCGTCTTTACCGTCGTGGAACCTACGTCCACGCCGACGTAATACGCGAGCTTGGTTTCCCCGAGCGGGACAGGATTTGTACGCGGTTTGGGCTTGGGCCGTGGAAGCGTCGCGACGAGCTCACCGAGTTTTACATCCAGCTTGATCGCCTTGCTGCTCCCGCAGCAACCGTTGCTGTGATCGTAGCTCCCTGACAACACCCACCTCCAGGCCCCTAAGGGCGGAATTGAGATAGCCCAGCACGTAAGTGCTGGGTTAGCTCCGAAGGTTTGTAGAGCGCCGTAGGCGCGGCATCATGGTCCGCAATGTGCCGCCCCTCCGGGGCTCCAATCTGTACGACCGTCTCCCCAGGACTTACGTCCTGGGCTAATCATCTGCCGCGCCTCCGGCGCTCTGGGCTTTGCTTCGCTCGCCTACAACTGCTGCGCTTCGATCATTTCGATCGCCGTTTACTTCACCCGATGGCCCGATCACCCGATTCTTCTCAGTCGTCGCTCCAGTTCGTAACACCCTGGAACCCATGCATCGCTTGCTTAAATAGCCACTTAATCACGCGGGCGTCGTTGTAGCAGAAGCCTACGATGTGGTTCAGCGTGGAGAAGCAGTGCGGCTGGCACGACTTCTTCATCTCGTTCAGCGGACCGGGCTCGAACTTGTGGTTCTCGATCGTGCCCCAGTCGTAATGCGTGTTGTACATCGGGAAGCACGGTGCCAGCGTTCCGTCCGTACGAATGATCAGCGTGTTCTGTCCGGCGCGGCAATTCCATTCCTGAATCCCGCCGCGCATGAACTCCTTCATTTCAGAGATGCGCGACGTGGAGTTCGTCATCTTGTAGCCCGCCCGCTGCTTGGCCACCAGCCACTCGAGCAGTTCATCTACCTGGTCCCAATGCTTTTCAGTGATGTACGTCGGGTTGTTGTTCAGATGCTTGAAGTGCTCCTGCTCAGTCAGCGGCGACTCGCAGATGTGATAGTCGGTAGCCACTCCGTTGTCGTGCGCGATCTCGGTCAATTCGCGGACATCGTCCATGTTATTGCCGCAGATGTTGATATTGATGAATACCGAGTACCCGTAACGGAACTGCCGTTTGATCAGGTAATCAAAGTTCTTGCGAATCGGCACCAGCGCCTTGGGCAATCCGGGCTTCAAGTCGACGGCATCGATAGCCAGATTCACTACCGACACTCCGGCATCTCCGAGCTTGTCGATTACGTCGGGACGGAGTAGGCGTCCATTTGTGGGTATGTAAACCCAAAAGCCCTTCTTGGTCGCGTAGTGCGTAACTTTGTGGGCGAAGTCGGGCCGGAGCAGCGGTTCGCCACCCATAAGCGCGAGCACGCGTCCTGTTCCTTCGTGCAGCCAGTCGATCGAGCGTTTGGCGATGTCCTCGCTCATGCCCTTTACTCGATTGTCGAATGCCCAGCAATAATGGCAATCGAGGTTGCACTTCCATTCGGTGAAGAGATAGGACACGATCGGATGCAGGTGGCCAGGAAGAATTCGCGACTTCAGATAAGGCAGAGCCCAGCCACGCATAGCGTGAGCGATCTGCGCCGGACCGTACTTCCGCCTGCCGTCTTTCGGCACGTAGTCTTCGTCGCTGCCCTCTTGCAATTTAGGACGGCTTGGAAACGGCGGGACTGGCAGCGTCTGCAGCACACCGCTCGGAGGGGGAGGCGGCACCGGCCGTGCCGCAGGCTTCATTAGCAGCTCATGGAGCTGAACATCCAGTTTGTATTGTGGCGGAGCCTCGGGAGCGGGGGCTGCCAATTCTTGAACTTCGGCCATCTCTTGAAGTCACCTTTCTGATGCGTATGGTCATTCCGTGCAAAAGCAACGGATCCCAATTGACACGCAACAACTCTTGACAACTGAGATTCCGCTCCCGCCGTTGCGGCTACGGAATAATTTTTCTGTTCTCTAAGACGCGGTCGCTAGAGCCCGGGCCTGAATGGGAACGCGATATAGCTTCTTGCGCCCGTTGATCAGGTCATTGACATGAAGCACAAAGTTCGCCGCCACGCCGGTCACACATTCGCGGTGCGGAATGGGGTAGAACAACTGCCGCAGCTCAGGATGATCGGCGACGTAACTCTTGATCTCGTCCAGCGATTTGCCGGTTGACTTCAACGCATCGTCGAATTCGAGGCGCGCCTTGACCTTGGCTTCGCCAAGCGCCATCTGCACGCGGCTGTGCGCATTGATCTCGCCTTCGCCCGAGGTTTCGATGGGCAGAAAGATCATGTCTTTGAAAGCGTTGGCCACAGCCGATTGCGCGCCGTCGGACTGCGTGGACGGCATGCAGCCGAAGGGCTTCAGAGCCAGCACCATGTGGCAGAGCTTGTGCTTGGTGTAGTAGATGTTCTTGCCGACTTCAAGGTGCCCCTCGCCGCCGCGCGCGAACTGGTTGTAGAAGGGCATGGCGAGATCCGCCATTTCCTTCTGATCGATCAAGTGATGGGCGATATCGCCCAGCGCCTCGACCACACGATGATATTGGCGAGAGTAGATCATCTCGCCGACGCTCAACATCGCAATCTTCTTCTGGAAGTTCAGCTCGTTGACCGCGTGCTTGTGCAGCTCCCACCACGCCGGCTTCTTGTGCTTATCTTCCAGCGGCTTCTTCTCGCGCCACCGCTCTTTCACCTGGTACATCATGTACATGACCCAGGTGGCAATTGGTTCCACGAGGACCTGCGCGCCTTCCCGTTCCAGGAAGGCAAACATGTTGAAATTGCCATCTCCTTCAGTGGTCTGCGCCCAAAATTCGCCGATGATTTTTACCACTGGCTTTATGCGAAGACGGTCGACCTCAATGGTCGCGAGATGATCGTGGACAGCCTGCAAGCACTCTTTGTAAGCGGTTCCGTAGAGGTGCTCCCAGACTTTCCCTAGGGAGTTGACCGTCTTTTCCCAGCCGGTATTCTTGTGCTTCGCCAGATAACTGGTCATCCACTTCGGCAGATCTTCGAGGTCTTCGAACGGCTTGCGCTCCTTGAGCATGGCGCACATCAAGTCGACCGATTCCTGGAATACACGGTCGGTCTGCCCCTTGTTTACCTCGAATGGACGGATGCGGAAGATCATCTCGTTCATGATGTCGCCCATATTCAGGGCGTTGAACATGCCCATGCCGAAGTCGACCGTGAACTTGAGCCCGGGCTCGCCGGAGGCGGCCTTCACGCCATCGTTCTGCTGAAAGAGCAGCACGCGGAAGCCGTCGTAACCGGCATTCTGGAGGGCTAGACGATATTCGGCCTCATACATGCCAAAACGACACGGCCCGCATGAGCCGGCGGTGAAGAAGACGTAGTTATCGAGAATGTCCTGCTTCGGGACTCCGGCAGATTCAAGGAGTTGTAGATATTGAACGAGGTTGCCGACAGTAAAGTACGTTGGGTTGCACTGACCGTTGTTGCCGTACTCTTTCCCCAACTGAAACGCAGCAACGTCCGGCGTCGGCAGCACGTCGCACTTGTATCCGCAGGCCTCGAAAACGGCCTTCATCACCTTCTCGTGCTTCCAGGTAAGTCCGCCGATCAGAATCGTGACTCTGTCGCGCTCGGCCGCGGTAAATGCACGTTCAACCGGACGATGGAAGTGCTTAGCGTGCTTGCTGTCCAAGCCAGCTTCGCGTGACAGGCGGTCACGTTCCGCGGCTAAACGACGGCGAATTTCTTCTTCAACAGAAACAGGCGGACGGCTGGTCAAACCCTGGAGCGGAACATCGATTTTGGTGACGGACATGTTGTTCTCCGTGGGGATCTCGTGAGGCAGTCAGTAAGGTTGATCGTTGTTGACTGAGGGAGCGAACAATGAACCTTTGGAGCCGGGGAACGGAGACGAGATGCGGCAGTTCGTCTCTCAGGAATTGGAAATCGATTGTCTTGTTTCGGGAATCTGGGAGTGGAGTGTTGACAAACCGCGGGTGTAGCGTACGCAGAATGAGACTGCTACGACAAATAACAACGAAACTGTCCATGCTCAGCGAGCGAAATTCATGCATGGCCGCACCCAGCTTTACGTCAGATGCTGACAGTGCGTTTCAAGATACATTTTTGACAAATACTTGGCAAGTAATGCGGTGCGCCATCTTGCGCTGGGCCCGAGGTACGTATTTTGTTCACTCTGGCACGTGTAGAGCTCTTACTCTTGTTAGTTTTTGTGATACGAGTAATTTGCTCTTTAAATGAGGGCCTGACAAGAAGTACGCCGCACGGTGTGATACGGAACAGCAGACTCCCCGCGCCAAAGGCAGGCGCGAGGAATGACAGTCTAAGGGGTCGAGCCGGATCAACCGCTGGGGTCAGGAACGCGCGAAAGAAAAACCTCTCGGTATAATTTCCAGTTGTACGGAGCACCACATGGCCTTCACACCTCCGCCCGACAAGATTATGTTCGAGATCTATAAAGACGTTGCCCGGAACGGCAATTATCAAGTGATTTACTTCACCGAACTCGACGACCATAACCGGGAAGCCGAAATCAACCGCGCCGCCAACGGTGAGCATGTCTACGACGGCTTCATTCGCAATCGCGGCAAGGACCAGGCGAAACTAGTGCTTGGTTCTATTCTGGAGCGGCTGAATAGCGGAGAACAAATTCAGGCGACAGAGATTGAGAAAGAGCTGCAGCCTTACACGGCGTGAGTTCTTCGCATGGAACTTGCAGAACTGTCATCCTGAGGCTGTCTTCTGGCCGAAGGATCTCCCGCCGCGTGTCCGATTGATTGCTGCTTCCTTGGCTCTCCGGCCCAAGATATTCGCCTAAGGGCCAGGACGTCGCAACGGAGTTCGAAGCATTCCGGGAGATCCTTCGGCCAACATCGCGCCTCAGGATGACAGTCTTTGTTTTTAGCTGTCCTCAACGGCATCCAGGAAGGCTACTGGCTGGCGGCTGGAGTCACGCAACCCCAAGAAAATCCGCGTCAATCCTCAAATCCGCGTTCATCCGCGTGAGCTTTTGCTTTTGACTTCTGCCTGACGAAAACGCCGGGCGAGGCGCCCGGGCGCTCCGTTTCTACCTGCTTTAGAACGTCAGCTTCAGACCAAACTGGAACTGGCGTGGATCGAACGCCGCAGTTGGCTGTCCCGCATTGGTCCAGAGAATGTTCACGTCGGCTACGTTGAACTTGTTGATCAAGTTGAACATATCGACTGTGCCTTCGAGTTTGAAGCGCTCCGTCAAGTCGAACAGACGCCCGATACGCAGATCAGTGAAGACCGTGGTCGGCTTAATCCCGGCGTTACGCTTCAGGTTTCCATTCAGAGTGCCATTCAGGTAGCAAGCTGGCTGCAGGAATCCAGTGGGGGAGAACCGTGAGGCGACGGGCACATCAGCACACAAGTTGACTGCCGTGTTTGCGGGCACTACCAAAGGACGATCGGTGTTTGGCCCGAAGTCGAAGTTGCGGTCGGCTCCAACCAGAATATTGAATGGCCGCCCCGAGCTGGCTTCGACAATCGGAGCTACGGTGAAATTACTAAGTAGCTTGCCGACCCAACCCTCACCAACTCTTCCCGACTGATACACACTGCTGAACACAAAACGATGACGCTGATCGAAGGTCGACTCTGAGCGTTCCGCATTGGGATTGAAGCTGTCCTGCGGAGCAAGGAGTGACTGGAGATCGGTAGAGTCGTCGATGGCGTGTGACCAGGTATACGACGCCAGGAACTCATAGTGACTGCTGAAGCGCTTGCGCAGATTCGCGGTCATCGCGTGATAGACCGAGCTGCCATTGGCGTAATTAGCGATCATGTCGCTGAAGGGAACCGGCACTCCCAGACCGAGCCCGTTTGCCTGTTCAACCGACTGCACCAGCGCCAGACACTGCGCGGGGACGACAGGCACAAGCGACTGGTTAAGTCCGGACGGACGGAAGAAGTTCGTAACTGCTGCCGGCACGAATGGCCCGGCCGCTCCGACTCCGCAAGCCGCGACCGAAATGGGCAGCGTGCTCGGCGTAACCGCGCCCGCGGCCACAGCGTTCTGCCAGTTCTTTAGGAGTAGATCGCCGCGAGTCGGATTGGCGTTGATTGGCCGATTGATGTGATGACCGCCGTTGAAGTTGTAATTAAGAGCGAGGGAATAGTTGTGGCCCAGATCGCGCTCGATCCCAAAGTTCACTTGCTCGGAATATGCGTACTCGAAATTCTTCGCGGTGGGGAAGCCGAACGGCAGAATTGAGAGCGGAACACCGGCCGTAATGAAGTTTTGGTTTACGAAGAGTGAATTCGCATTCAACGCGTTGTATCGCTGCTCGGCGGGCAAATACTGAAGTCCTGCGGCCAATGCCGGCGGCAGAGCACACGCAGAGCTTGTCTGAATGCCCATGAAGCCGTTGGTGGCATTCAAACTGCCTACACCCTGAGTCGAGGGTACCTGCGGATTACAAAATGCGCCGCCGCCGAGAATGAGCTGGGGCGCCTGCGAGCCGTCGGCCACGTCGGAATCGAAAGCGAGAGCCAGCAGCGGATGGTCGAAAAAGACCCCGTAGGATGCGCGAATCGCGGTCTTACCGTCCTTGAACGGATCCCAGGCAATGCCAACGCGGGGAGCAATGTTATTCAGGTCCTGCGGGATGCCTTGAGTGATTCCAAGCGCGTCCTGAGCTGCAGCGGACATGGCATTGCTGGCCGCAGGTGTCGGCGTGAACTCGACGTCGTAACGAGCGCCGTAGTTCAGTGTCAAGTTCGGCTTAATCCGCCACGAGTCTTGCAGGAAGAAGCCGAGCGTGTTGTTTGTGAAGCTGGCATGGGGATTGCCAACGCCTTGTACGAAGCTCTGCGGAATACCTAGTCCGTACGCCTGCACCGGCGAGAAGTCAGGAACACTGGTTCCGAGAAAGGTGGCAGGGAATCCGAGCTGGACGGCCGACAGTGAGCCGAAGTTGTAAAGCCCGCCAAAGTTCACGGTGAAGTCGGCATCGAGCGGTATATGGTTTACATCGCCGCCGAACTTCACTTGATGGTTCCCAAGATTCCACGAAAAGACATCGGCCACCTCGTGGCGCTGCTCGGTGCGATCCACAAACGAGAAGGGTTCACGACCGAAGAATGCAAATCCCGGAATGTTGATGGCCACGTCTCCGCCGCCGGGTCCGCTGGAGAAGTTGTAGAGCAGTCCGCGGCGCGAGTACTGGTATCGGAGCTCATTCACTTTGGTATTTCCGATCACCCATGAATCCTGCGCGGTGATGGCGAAATCGCGATAGGTTTGCTGCGATGTTCGCGAGTAAGAATTCTGTCCGAACGTCTGATTCTGTCCATTGACCTCAATTCCCGTCACGGTACTCGGACTTACATTGCCACGTAGCATCAATTGCTGATTATTGGTGAGCTTGTGGTCGAGGCGGAGACTGTATACCGTGGTACCTTCAAACACGGGAAAATTCCCAATCTGGGAGTTGAGGCTATGAAAGGAAGCCGGTAATGCGACGCGAGACGTAACAAACGCAGGAGCGCCACTGAGCGGGCCGTAGATCGCGGCCACCGATGGTAGCCTCCCGTTCACAGCGGTTGATGAGCCACCACCCACGAGCGCCGAATATTGCTGGGCAAAATTCAAAGCCACAGGATTCGCGAGTGCGGCGTTGGGAATTCCATTCAGGAATGCCTGCTGCGTCGAGGTGCCCTGGAAGATTATGGCGCCTTGTGGCGCACCGTAGAAGCGCGAGACATCGACCGGTACGAGTCCAAAGCTGTTCTGTCCGATGCTGGAAAAGCCACTCTCGTGCCGCCGTGTAGTCTCGAATGAGAAAAAGAAAAAAGTCTTGTCTTTGACAATCGGGCCACCTAGGGTCGCTCCAGGCTGCACACGCGTGTATGCGGGATCCTTAACCGTCGAGAATGGATTCGTGGCCTGAATATTGCGGTTGCGAAGATAGGCGTAGGCCGATCCGTGCCAATTGTTCGTACCGCTCTTGGTAATGATGTTCACGATGCCGCCGGCTGCCTGCCCGTATTCGGCGTTGTACCCGTTGGTGATGATCTGGAATTCCTGCACCGCCTCCTGGGAGACAGTCGACCGAATTCCATTCACTCCGTTGTCGACGTTGTTCATGCCATCGAGGTTCACCAAATTGGCGCGGGCTCGCTGGCCGCCGAAATTGAGTCCAGACGTCGGAGCTGCTCCGATGCTGGGCGCGTCGTCGCGGGTAAGTTGCGAGTTCGTGAGCGCAAAGTTGATGTAGTTGCGTCCGTTGATAGGCAAATTCTCAATTCGCTGGGTGTCGATGGTTGTTGACTGGGCGCTACGCTGGGTTTCGATGAGTTCCGCGTTTGACTCGACCGTCACCTGCTCCGACGTACTCGCCACCCTCACGCGCACTGGGAGCTGGGCATCTTGTCCAATGGTCAACACGACCGGACTCTGAACGAGCCGGGCGAAACCGGGAGCATCCACCTGGATGGAATAGTTGCCAGGGGGCAGGTTCAGCAGCACATATTCTCCATCGGCGTTTGATTGAGTCGTGCGCTCCAGGTTTTGTGCGGCAAGCCGCGCCGTGACCTTGGCGTTGGGGATGACTGCACCGTTTGGGTCCTGAACAATCCCGTGCAGGTTAGCGGTAGCGATGTTCTGGGCGACGAGGTTAAGAGATAGGAACACGACCGCACTACAGAGCGTTCTTAGAACTCGCTTCATGAAGACTCCTGATCGAGTAAATGGGGGCAAGCGAAGGACTTCAGACCCATCACGACGCACGCAGTACTTGGTCCTTTATTTGCCGTCTATTACGTTCTTGTGACTTGATTGCCGCAAGGTTTGTACATCAGTTAACCGTGCGATTACAAGCGGCAACGTAACCTCTCGTGCACGGCATAGGACGACATCCCGCGACAGTTTCGGGAAATGTCGGAATCAAGGAAGGACTGACGCAGTGATGAAAACAGTGGCACAGCCGCCCTCGGCCAGCTCTACCCAAAGTCAATTCCTCAGGGAACCTGTATTCCCAATTGCTCATCAGACTTAGTTCGCACACCCCATGCCATCCGGGGAGTGTTGTGAGCAATGCCATAGCGTCCACGAGCGTCAAGAAGAATCATGCCGCCATGACCGTCCAACCTCGAGTTGAGGTATCCGATGGCCTCACGGGCGGCGAGTTCTGGAACGGAACCAATGGCGACTCTGTCCGTCGCCCATTTGCCTAGGACAAGCTTCATGATCGGCTCGCCCCATCCCGTGCACGATACCGCTCCGCTCTGATCGTCGGCATAACAGCCGCACCCGATAAGTGAGGAATCCCCCACGCGTCCCGGGGTCTTATTTACTGTGCCGCCGGTCGACGTGGCAGCTGCCAGGTGTCCATCGCTATCGAGGGCAATAGCTCCGACAGTGTCGTGCCCGGCAAAGGTCAGGTCGCGTTCCCCTGCTGCTGCTTTGGCTTTGGCCTCAGCGAGACGCTTACGTTCACGATCGATCACCAGCTCCCGGTTGTCGATCAGCTCGATGCCCAGGCCGGCAACGAACTGCTCGGCGCCCTCCCCGACGAAATACACATGTGGACTCTCACTCAGGATCAGTCGGGCAGCACGGATCGGATTGCGGATGCGCTCGACGCAGCCCACGCCTCCGGCGCGCATCGTGCCGCCGTCCATGATGAGCGCATCCATCTGGACTTTTCCGTCAGCCGTGAGGAAACTGCCGAGGGCGGCATCGAAGGTGTCGTCATCTTCCATGACGACCACGGCTTCTTCCACTGCCTTGAGCGCCGAACCTCCGGAAGCCAGGATCTCCCAGCCCACTCGAAGAGCGTTCAGCACGCCACGACGATGATCCTCTACAACATCGTCAGGTATTGCCCAAGCTCCGCCGTGTATCACAAGGACCGGATCCACTCGCACTCCGCACCTCAAACTGAAAAATGCAAACTAATACATCTATCACGTTCGTATGGTGGGATGTTATGACGCTTCCTATACTCACCGACTGTCATCCCTCACTCCGCAACGAAGCTGTTTTACGATGTCAATGATTTCAACTGCGGAGTGGGGATCTGCTGTTCTATAGGAGCAAAAACAGCAGATCCCCCGCGCAAAAAGCGCGCGAGGGATGACAGTTGTGGAGTTGTTCTCTTCAAAGTTGTCTCGCCTATAGTCTCAACTTCTTCAACGCCGTCTTTGCAGCGTTGTAACCGCACATTCCATGCACTCCTCCGCCGGGTGGCGTAGAGGAAGAGCAAATGTAGACGTCTTTTGCCGGCGTGGAATAGAACCGCCACGTGGGGCGCAGAATAAGCTGCCTCCAATCAGATGCTCCGCCGCCGATGTCGCCTCCGATCAGGTTGGCATCCATGTTTTGAAGATCGGCCGGACGAAGCACGTGCCGTGCCAGCACGCAATCGCGAAATCCCGGCGCAAAGCGCTCAAGCTGTGCCTCCATGCGTGGAAGCATGTCGACCGTGCTCCCATTCGGCACGTGACAATAGGTCCACGCAACATGCTTGCCCTGCGGCGCGCGTGTCGGATCGACTAAGGTTGGCTGTGCGACGAGCATGAATGGACGTTCCGAGTGCCGGCCATGTGCGGTGTCGTATTCCGAGGCCGCGACTTCGTTCATTGTCCCGCCGATGTGGACTGTCGCGGCTCGCGCACACTCCGGCGCCTTCCAGGGAATTGGACTCGACAGCGCATAATCGACCTTAAACGCAGCAGGACCATATCGGTATCGGGCAAGCAGACGTTTGTAGGCGGGAGTGAACCAATCCCCGGCTATGTCCAGCAGTTGGCGAGGAGTCACATCGCACAGCGCCACGCTGAACTCTCCCACCGACGCGAGCGAATCGACACGGCTTGAAACCTTCACATTGCCGCCGAGGCTCTCAAGGTGAGCACGGAGAGCATTGGTGATCGACTGCGCTCCCCCACGCGGAATCGGCCAGCCAACCGCGTGCGCCGTCACCGCGAAGAGGATGCCAAAGGAGCCAGTAAGCGGCTGGTCGAGCGCGACCATGGAATGCGCGGCCAGTCCTGCGAACATCGCCCTCGTGCGCTCACTGTGAAACAGCCTTTTGGCTAACGTTGTCGCCGGGGTAAACCCCTGTAATCCAAACTTCGCCAGCACAAATGGATGTCGAGGCACCGCGATCATCGGTCGGAGCAGTTCCGGCGCCACCTCTCGCCATCTTTCCACTAACGGGCGAACCATGTGATCCCAAGCCCTGCCATCCTCTCCAAGAGCTCGCACGGCTTCGCCGAGATCACGCTCGAGCACCACGGCAGTTCCATCGTCCAGAGGATGAGCAACTGGCGCGGGGAAGTGTATCCATTCGAGGCCATGCTCATGTAGCGGCAGCGTGGAAAAAAATGGAGAGCCAGCCGCCATTGGGTGCACGGCTGATCCAAAATCGTGCTGAAAGCCTGGCAGCGTGAGCTCCATGGTTCGCGCTCCGCCGCCGGGTTGCGATTCCGCTTCGAAGACTTCGACCTGAAGTCCAGCCTGAGCAAGCGTGATTGCCGCCGCCAGACCGTTTGGTCCGGAGCCTACGACAACAGCCCTGCGAGAGTTGGATGTCATCGGTGCGGAGCCATTTCCTGCGGCATCTCGACCACTCCAATCTTGCCGTCCGGCTGAAGCTCGAGCGTCGGCGCATACAGTCCGAGGAGTTGGCGTTTCCACCAGTCGCCCGTCTGGCGCTTCTCGGCCATGGTGGTAAACCAGTATTGCCACAAAACCGCGCGCACCTGCTTTGGCGGCGAATCCGCAAATGGATTCCCCCTAAAGAGCTTGAGCGTATCTGCGCTGTTAGTGAGCAGGCGAACCTCGGTGTTGGGCACAATCGGGTTATTGGTCCAGGTACCTAGAGAAGCGAACCACAAGTTCCAATCGAACCGCGGCTGATAGGGGGCGTAGATGCGCGGCGCTTCGCTCAAAGCTTGCGGTTTGTAGCGAAATGGATATGCGACCCAGTTCCCTCCATCCCTCGACCCTTGGAATTCAATCTCGTAGCGCCCGCGCGTCATGACGGCAAACAGTCCATATTGATTTGCGATGCGAAATGGCTGCAGCATGACGATCGGCATTGTTGGAAGCGGAGCTCGCGGCGCAAGCATCAGAATTAGCAGGGCTGTCGTAACGTAGAAAAGCCAGGTGAGTGTCACTGTTGAAACGGCAACGGTGAGCGCACGCAAGTGTGGTCGGAGCCGCGCTTTGAAAAAGCGCAGCGCCGGACGCCCTCGCCTGGCGATTTCTGTAACTTCCGGCTGCTCTTTCTGATCAGTCTGCATCACCGAGCTCTCAGCAGCCAAACTTGCCGTAACGCGCGATCGCCATTTCTCCGGAATCCACCGCACTAGAAAACGGTCATCAACCAGCAGGATTCCCAAACTGAGCACGAGATAGTTGAGGAACGCATAGTTTGCGCTCGAGATCACACCCAATTCCCAGAAGGTCACGATGAAGAACAGGACGATGCGGAAGCGGCGCGGCAAGAGGATCATCCAGACCAGGCCTAGTTCCATCACCAGAGTAGCCAGGGCGCTGCCCGCGTGAAACCAATGCGGCAGATGCTGCAGATACCATCCGATCCATGTAGGCAGCGGACCATTTTGGTAATACTCATCCATCGCAGTGAAGTTCCGCCATTGCGGCTCACCGCTGACCAGCTTCACGATTCCCGATTCGAAGTAGATGCGCAACCACTCCCACTGCAACAGAAAGAGGCTGGCACGCGAAGGCGGGTGCTTAGCCCCGAGTCCCGGACGCAATCCCGGCGGCGCGAAGAACAAGGAGATGAAGCCCGCTTCGAGCAGCATGCCGTCCGATTGGTATTCCGAGAAATCTCGCGCGGTCGATACAAACGACAGGAAACAGACGAAGCAAATCGCGAGCATGGCGCGTGGCCAAAGATTCAGCACCAGAAGCAACGACGCAATCATCCCGATCCAGCACAGCGCCATCAACATGCCGGAACTGCTCGAAATCCAAAGCAACGAAGGCGCATACCAAAAACGAACATGCGCCACCCCTGATTGGGCTACCGCCTGCAGATACTCCCCAGCAGGGAGAATGCCCTGTGGACCGATGAGCCCGCGAATCTGGAACACAAGCGAGTAAAAGGCTGAACAGTAGATCAGGCCGAGAGCGCGAAGGAAGATCCAGCGCGGAATCAGGCGATCAGAAGCGCCGCACTCGGAAGAGAACAGCCTGCGGATCACGGATTTGGGGATTGAATCCACCAGGCATCTTCAAGGTATCGACGAAATAGAAACCGAGCAACCTCAACTAGTTAAAAGGGAGACTTCGAACACATTTTTTCAAGCCACGAGGGCAGAAAAGTGAACGAGCACAACATGTTGAATAATCAAAGACTTACAGCGATTTCATCACAACAGAAGCTGCCTGTGAAAAACCGCCACAGGCATAGCTCTTCCATTTCGAACAGTTTGAACTTTCAAAAAGGGAACGAGCCGCCAAGGTTCAGCCATAGATCGGCTACGCTTGTTCCTTCACGAGACTCCACCAAAAGCACGTGTGCAAGTCACCAACTTTCTTGACAAGTTCCCTCATTCTGTTCGAATCTTGCTGGCGCATTTTGTCACGCTAAATCGTGTTCTGATCCCGTATTACCCCGGCCTAAACCCGGGAGGGTCCTGCACCAGAACTTTGCTGGTTTGTTTTCTGAGCAGCTCAGACATAGCCGCTTCGCAGCGTCCCGAGCCGCTCAGTCCATCCATTCGCAGGGACGACTAGGAGGCCAAATGACGTCCAAGCTGTTCACACGCGTTCTTTTTTTGGGGCTGCTCTTGTTGTGCTGCTCCGCACTGCTAGCACAAATATCAACAGGAAGCATTCAAGGAACTGTCACCGACCCTACTGGTGCTGTAGTTACCGGGGCCAAGGTCACGATCACCAGTCAGGATTCCGGACAGTCGCTCGTCTTAACCACAAACTCCAGGGGCGCGTACGTTTCCGGACCTTTAGCGCCAGGCGTCTACACGGTACGCGTGGAGAGCAAGGGCTTTGCGACGATTGAATCGCCCGTGAAGGTGCAGGTCGGAGAGATTGCCTCCGGGAACTTCACCGCGAAAGTGGGGCAAGAGTCGCAAATCATCGAAGTGCAGGCGACCAGTGTTGCTGTTAACACCGAGCAGCCTACGGTGCAAGGCGTCTTAACGACGGAACAAATTGAGAATCTTCCGTTTAACGGACGGAACTTTCTTGATTTGGCGCAGCTCGAGCCCGGCGTGCAGATTCAGGACGGAGGCAATTTCGATCCCACGAAGAACGGTTTTTCGTCCGTGTCGTTCGGAGGACGTTATGGCCGCACTGCTCGCATCACGCTCGACGGTATCGATATCAGCGATGAGACTGTCGGTACGACCACGCAAAACATCTCTGCCGGCGCTATTAAGGAGTTTCAACTCAGTCAGTCGACTTTGGATTTGTCCACGGAACTGACATCCTCAGGTGCTGTAAATGTAGTTACGAAGTCTGGCACGAATCATGTCCATGGCCAGGGGTTTTATCTCTTCCGCGACAAACGCGCGGGCATCGCGAATTTCCCGGGAGGACAGGACACTCCACTCCAGAGAAATCAGATGGGTGGCAGCCTCGGCGGACCGATCATTAAGGACAAGCTGTTCTTCTTTGGGAACGTCGAACATATCCGCCAGCCATTTCTGACGCCGTTAAGTCCGCCGCCGCCATTTCAGAGCTTGCCATCGGGTTATCCCGCCAAATTTAGTGACAGCACATCACTGGGCAAACTGGATTGGCAAATCAGGCCCGACATGCATCTCTTTTACCGCTTCACGTACCACACAAACAGCGACGTCAGCGCGTTCGGTGCGACATACCAGCCCTTTGCCAATCGCGATAACACTCCCGCTCACGGTGTGGGACTCGATTTCAACACGGGAACTTTCACGCATAGCATCCGCTTCGGCTACCTGAAGTTCCAGAACCACATTGCAGATTCGGTTCTCGGCAACCCAGGCGTCTTCAATCCGGCCGGAAATGTACCTGTCGCTATTCGCATCGGACCTGCGGGCGTGGTCACTCGTTTCGGACCTTCGCGACTTGCCCCTCAAGCGACCTTCCAATCGAACAAGCAGATTAAGTACGACGGAAGCAAAATTCTCGGCGCCCATATTCTTCGTTATGGAATGAGCTTCAATAAGATTCTCGGCGGCGGATTCGCGGCATTCTACGGGCTTGCCCCAGAAGCGAGAACAAGGAATTCGTTGTCCGCGCAAGCCGACGCGGCAACAGGACCGTTCCCTGGCGGAGCGGGAAATCCGCTGAACTACAAAATTTCGTCAATTCTGGTCGGCAACGGCCAGGGATTTTTCACAGAGATCCCTCAGTTCAGTTATCCCGCTGGTGGACAGTATGATGACCGGCTCGGCATCTACATGGGAGATAGCTGGAAGGTCAGACCAAACCTCACCCTGACCTACGGAATACGCTACTCGCGGGACACCGGACGGCAAGACAGCGACCTGCCGCCTATGACCTGTGATCAGATCGATCCAACATTGTTCAACGGGCTGGTTCCGTGCACTGGAAAGGCCTTCATCTTGGACCAATTTGGGCAAACGGGACTCGGCGGGCGCGTGCGCCAGCCGAATTCTAACTTTGGTCCGCAGTTCGGCTTTGCCTACAGCCTCGGCAGCTCTGGTAAGACAGTCATTCGCGGCGGCACTGGCCTCTATTGGGAAAACGCCGTCTTCAACAACATTCTCTTCGATCGTCCCAGCCGCCTGCAGAAAGGATTGTTCTTCGGCACTGACAGCCCCTGCCCCAGCGGCGTCCTTGCCTTGCCTGGTGGCAACTCCGTCACAAGTGTCAATGGAGTGGACATAGCTACCGGTATCTGCGGACAGCGCGTCGGATCTGTTCTTCCGCTGGTCGCGGCGCTGGAGAGTACGTTCATATCTGCGACCAAGACCGCCGGACCGCAAGCCAACCTGAACTTCTTGGGCAATGTTCTAGCCAATGGACCGAACTCCACTGGAAACGGTTTCATTGCGCCCAATTACCGGACGCCGCGCTCCATTCAGATGAATATCGGAATCCAACGCGAGCTGGCTCCCGGTCTCGTTTTGAGTGCCGATTTCATTCGGAACATCGGCGAGCATTACCTGATCTCGTATGACACCAATCACGTCGGAGATGCGCGGTTCCTGAATAAGACGGCGGCTCTGAATGCGATTGCAGCAACCACCAGCAGTTTCACCGGCTGCAGCGGTACGAATGCTGCTGCCATTAACTGTGCTATCGCAGCCGGAGCCACCATCGACACTTTCGCCGGCAACGGTCTCGATTCAGGAAACACTTTCCTTTTCGGAACCCCAGCGTCTTTCAACGGATTGGATCCGAATACCGGGGCAGCGTTCCCAGGGATCAATCCGTTAGTGGGCGAGAACAATATGCTGTTTCCAATCGGCCGGTCCGAGTACAACGGACTGCAAGTCAAGCTGGTGGGGAACAAGGGAAATCCGCTGCGCGGTATAAGTGCGGCGAGCTATCAAATCTCTTATGCGCTTTCGAGATTTGTCAGCATGGCTGCAGACCAGGACTTCATTCCCGAGGCGGATGATTTTCGCAATCCCACGGCTCATATGGGCCCGAACTCGCTCGATCGCACTAACCAGATCTCGTTTGGCGGCAGCTTCCAAATTACTCATGGTCCTATGCTTAGCTTCGGTTCTCATTTCTTCTCGCCGCTGGCTCAAGACATGAGGATTGAGAATCAGGGACGTTCTGGAGAGATCTTCTTCAGCGATCCCGTTGGAGACGGAGCCAACATCAGTCATCTCCTCCCACAAACAAACCTGGGAGCGTTCAACCGAAGCGTGAGTCCCGGCAGTATCAACAGTGTGATTAACAATTACAACAAGACTGTGGCGGGCACGGTGTCGCCAGCAGGTCAGGCGCTTGTCAGTGCAGGTCTGTTTACTCAGGCGCAGCTCGTGGCACTCGGCGCGGTGATGGACAGCATTCCAACTGCGCCTGCGGGAGAAATGGGACTTACCTGGCTGAAGACCATCGATCTCAAGCTGGCATATCCCATCAAAATACGAGAGAACATTTCGCTGGAGCCGTCCATTGGCTTCTACAATGCGTTCAACTTTGCCAACTTCAATGCTCCCGGGCATACGCTCGGAAGCGTGCTGAATGGCTCTGCGGGAAACATCAACGGCACGACGGCAGATAAACCTGGACTGCCCGGCGGGCGTGATTCGGTCAGAATAGGGCTCGGAACTGGCGTGAATGCTGCCGGTTCTCCGCGTCAATTGGAGTACGGCCTGAAGCTGACCTTCTAAAGCTCAGATCACCGTTAAGCGAACTCGACCGCCGGCCTTCGGGCTGGCGGTTTTATTTTGTGTTGATTGTTACCACCATGTTGCAGGGGCTGTGTCGCTGAAGTGCAGACCAACTTCGGGCTTCACAGCATGGAGGGGCGTTGCCAAATTGAGCAGAACTCCCGCATCGGCTGGAGTTCGAGTCGGCCCGGCGGACAGATCCTCAGTGACCGTGAAGTTTCCGCTAGTTGGAGCCCTAAGAAGAGCCGATTACTTTTCCGTCTCCTGGAAAAAGGTCGCGTCGCGTACCGTCAAGAACCTATAGGGAAAAAATTCACTGATAATTCACTGTTTTTCGCTGTTCCTAAAACCCAAATTCGCAAGTTATGGGGAAAATCCGATAACAATTGTGTTAGTTCGCAAAAATTCACTGTTAATTTCACTGTTCCAGACTTTGCAGCCGTTCCCATCAAAATCATTGGAACGAGGTCAAGCTAGTTCGGACCGCAGCCTGCGTCTCGATCCCTTCGCTCTTCAATACTCCCAGCTCATGTCCGCTCCCTTCGGAGCCGTCTCCTTCATGTGCTGCGCGACCTGCGGCATGATTCGCTGGTACATCGTTGCCGTCGACTCACTTGCGCTGATGTTTCCGCCGCCTGCATAGCAGTGTGGCTGGCGATAACCGTATTCGAAGGTCGCCACTTTGTATGGGTTCTTCGGACTGTCGAGAAAGTCCTGCGCCAAGTGGACAGCATTGTTGAGATACCAAGTGTCCATGTCGCCAACCGTAATATGCAGTTTGCCTACGAGCTTCGGGCCTAATGTAGACCAGTCACGCTGCATGATGTGATTCAGGTCGTAATGCTCTTTCCAGTAGTTTGCGACTGAAGAATCAATCTCTCCTGTTTTGGGATCCCAGATCGGCTTTGGATATCCATCTGGGCCTACCGGACTGAACACGGCCTGCCATATTCCGAATTGTTCAGTCGACCGGCCGTGCGTCCCCATGACCTCTTCGCGGCGAACTGCGGGCTCCATTACGGCTTTTAGACTGCCGTCCGGCTCCCGCATCTCCGGACGTGGCACGCGACCGAACGGGCCCTGTCTCCAGAAGGCATTCTTGTCTTCGTAGATGTTCACGATCTGATAAGCCCGAAAGTCGATGGGATCGGGACAGAATCCCCAGGCGCCGTTGAAGTCATCGGGATAGAAGACTTGATCGGCGATCGCCTCCCACCCGCCAGTCGATCCACCAGTCAGCGCGCGTGCCCACGGCTGCCCGATCCCTCGAAAGTGTTTTTCCACTTCGGGAATGAGCTCTTTGAGGACCGCATCGCCATAGGGGCCCACATTCGCCGAATTCACCGCGTAGGAATCGTCGTAGTAGGGATTCGCATGTTGAATCTGTAACAACAGCATTTTGGGTAGACGGCCTGCGGTCCAATCCTGGTAGAGCTTGTACTGCAATTCAGCGCGCTTCCGTGCTCTATCTTTCAGGTCCGGAGTTGGCGGTTCGGTGCGGAAGCCGCGAAAATCGGCCGGGAAGTGTCCTTGATCGATCAGTAGCGGGTAGTGAACATTCGGATGCTGATCGAAGCCTTCAGGTAAAACGACGATTGCTCCCAGATACATCGGCCGGCCCCAAAAATCGCTTAGCAGCTTGCTTTGCATGCGGAAATGCTTGATATACCGCGTGTCCGCCGGCGGCTCAATCGGCGGAATTTTCTCAGAAAGCGCAATGCGAACGACACCGCCACTCGATGGATCGATGTGCAGCTTCTGGGGCTTGCTAAGAAGGTTCCCAGGTTTCTCAAACCATTGCTGGCCTTCTCCCATATCCGGAGGCAATTTCACCGTGTGCCCGTCAGAGCGATGGAAGGTCTCGTAGATGTTGAGCACAGCCTGAACGTAGTAGTCACCCGCAGGGAGCCCATCGAGGTTGACCAGCGGATAACCGAGAGTAGAGGAATCGATGGTCGCACTCGTACCCGGAGCAAGCGCATCCACATCGAGCCCGAAGAACTGCGCACTCTCGGCCTCCTCTTCTCGAAGCTGATAACGTGGCTCTGGCTTCTCGTCCTTCGTGATCCCGAGCATGACGTGACCGTCGAGAGGCTTGCTGCTCAGGCTCGCCGGAAAGCCGATCTCAAAGCGGAGCTTGCTCGCACTAGTCGAGCTCTGACCGAAGGCGAATTGCCCTGGTGCACCGCACGCGAGTACAACGCCAACTACCCAACCAACCGCTGTAGCCCGAGATCTCCGAACAGAATTCATCAGCACGCTCCCTTGGTGAAGGAGCATTGTATTGGGAGGGGCGCATCACCTGCTTCAATGACGCCTTGTCACCCTCCCCTGCGGATTTGCGTCTCAGGTTTCAGCAACGAACTCTGTGCCCAAAAACCCAACTACTCACGCAGATGAACGCTGATTAGCGGATAAACGCTGATTGATTAGTGATTGCAGAACGAGAATTGACTTGGAGTCGCCGACCGTAAAATCTGCGTCAATCCCTAAAATCCGCGTTCATCTGCGTGAGTAGTTGGGTTTCATCTCGAGTCTTCGAGTTCAGCTTTAGTCAACTTCAGTCCAGCTCCACCCATCGCATCTGCTGCAACAGCATGCGCAATGCGGGACTCTGGAGCGATACCGTCGGAAAGTAGCTTCCGGCTGATTCCCTTGTCCACCAGAGCCCCATCCTTCTTCTCTCCTGCCACGATGCAAATCGATACAGGTATAGCTGTGCACGGACATAGCGTGGAGGCGCACCCGGGAATGGATTCCGCTTTAGCAGCGAGATCACTGGTTTGTCTCCCTGAAGTAGCTTTGCCACCAGGTGAATGAACCAGGGATGCCTCTGATACGAGCCCATGGCGGCAAACCACATGAGCCAGTCCAGACGCAAATGATAAGGCGCGATCTGTGGTGGCAGGCGTGTGGGATCGCCAGGCTTACCCTTGAACTCATATTCGCGCCACTTGGTCGATGCCGTGATCACGGTCTCGTCGGTTCCTTCGATCACGATCTCATAGCGCTCCCGGGTAATTCCTCCAAACGCGCCATAAGTTCCGACAAAGTGAAAGCGGTTATAGACGGTGTTCATGATCTGCCGGCGCGAGAAGAGATTCTTTACCGGCTTAACACTCAGCACGACGACAAGCAAGAAAATGGCCGCGGTAACGCTCCGGAATATCGGATCCGCGGCGTGCGTTAGCGGAGCGTGCGTGCCCAGCAACCGAGCGAGCGTCTGATCGTCAAAACAGCTGAAAGCCAACACGAGAGTAAGCGCGTTCAGCCACGAGAGATTGCCGCTGGCGAAGATGAGGAGCTGAAAGATTATGGTCAGTGCTCCCGCGATGCTGGCCACAGGCTGTGGCAGAAAGTATCCAAAGGGAACGATCAGCTCAGCAAAGTGATTGAAGAGCACTCCTCCCTTCTTCGACCATTCCGGCCCGTGATGAAAGAACCAGCTCAGCGGATTCGGGATCGGCTGCGTCTCGTAGTGGTAATCGAGGCAGGTAAGGTCGCGCCAGCACGGGTCACCGCGCAATTTGATGAGACCGGCGCCGAACATCACGCGAAATAGCAACCAACGGAATAGCCACATCACCGCTACTTGGCTATTTGTTCTTGAGCCGTCCAGGAAGGCAGCATAGACTCCCGCTTCCAGAAGAATCGATTCCCAGCCAAATCCGTAAAAGATTTGTCCGACATTCACGAACGAGAGATACAGCACCCAAAGCACAGCCCAGATCGCCAGCAGAGGCCACGAATATTGATCGACGAAACCGGTGACGATGATGGCTGACAGCAGTACCCCCGACCAGGCACAAATAGCAAATGCCCGATCGTTGGGAAAGAAGGAGAACAAGCTCGGCGATTCCCGGAACGAGACCTCTCGCACAAACAGCGGCACCGGCATTAAGCCGCGTTCTCCCAACAGCGGACGGAATTGGTTGACGGCGTTGAGAAAAGCGATGAGAAACAACGCCCCCACAGCTCTCTCAAGCGCCCATCGCGCCAGCCAATAATCGCCAGGCTGTAGCCAACTTGGAATACTGACATTCATGGGAACCCAGCGAGGCGAACACGAAGGTCACGAGGAAAAATCAAGGTCACAAAGAAATCATTGTGACCTTCGCCTTCTCCTTCGTGTCCTTCGTGTCCTTCGTGCCCTTCGTGTTCGCCTCGTCCCGAAATGTGGAAGAATTAGCAAACGAGGTGCCTCATGTCTACTCCCAAAGTTCTAATCCTCACTGGTGATGCCGCAGAGTCGCTGGAAGTGATGTATCCCTATCAGAGATTGCAAGAAGAGGGATACGAAGTTCACATCGCGGCTCCCACGAAGAAGAAGCTGCACTTTGTGGTGCACGATTTTGAGCCTGGTTTCGACACTTACACAGAAAAGCCGGGCTACAGTTGGAATGCCGACATTTCCTTCGCTGACGTTGATCCAGCCAACTACGTGGCTCTCGTAATACCCGGTGGGCGCCCCGGAGTACATCCGCAACAACCCGCATTGCGTGCGCATCGTGCGGCACTTCTTCGATCGCGAGAAACCGGTAGCTCAACTCTGCCATGCCCCGCTGGTCTTAGCCGCAACAGGCGTACTCAAAGGCAGACGAACAGCAGCGTATCCGGCTCTGGAACCCGACGTGAAAGCTGCAGGCGGGACGTTCGTCGATGCCGAAGCCGTGATAGATGGTGCGATGGTTTCCGCCCGGGCCTGGCCGATCATCCTGCGTGGATGAGAGAGTTTGTGCGCATTCTGAGGCAGAAAGCCCCAGCTCAACACGGCGATATGGCCAAGGCGGGATAAGCCTTCCAGGAAACCCAAGGCGCTGAAGGGATACAGTGCCTCTCCGTTTGGTCAATTCCTCGCATAAGGGTCGTTCATTGCGCAAAGGCTCGGTCAGGAATGAATCGATAGCGTCACGGGAAGCGAACCGTTTGGGCATCTGCCTCGCCAACCGGCAATTCCTCAAACACTTACGCCGCTTCATCAGCCTGTAACAATCCCCTGCTTAGCTTGAGTGCAACAGATCACGGCTTTTTCTCGTATAGGCCAGTGTTGAGTGGTTTTCGGAGGTTCCGCGCCTCGCACCATCCCTGGACGCGGATTTCCGAAGGAAAGCGAGTCTATGTTGCGCACCCGGGGCTCGTTGTCTGCACGCTGTGTCTGCGTGCTGTTCAGCTTACTTGTTGCATCACTCCCCCAGACAGGATGCAAACGAAGCAGCTCTACTTCTTCTTATCAGGCGGAAAATGCCGCGCCTTCCGGATCACTCGAGCTGGTCTTTACCTACGGATCGGAGAAGGAGAATTGGATCAAGGACGTAACCGATTCCTTCAATCGCTCCGGCAACAAGACCGCCAGCGGGCAGCGCATCTTCGTGCGTGCGATTCCCATGGGCTCGGGCGAATCCATTGAGGACATCCTGAGTGGCGCCACGAAGGCGCACATCACCAGCCCAGCCTCGGGCGCATTCATCACCTTAGGAAATGCCGAGTCGCGAGCCAAGACCGGTCAGGACCTCGTGGGCTCGACCGAGAATCTGGTGCTTTCGCCGGTGGTGATCGCCATGTGGAAGCCGATGGCCGAGGCGATCGGCTATGGCAAGAAGCCCATCGGATGGACCGACATTCTGGCGCTGGCCCGCAGCGATCGCGGCTGGGCCCAATATGGGTTTCCGCAATGGGGAAGCTTCAAGTTCGGGCACACACATCCGGAGTACAGCAATAGCGGATTGATCTCCGTGATCGCCGAAGTGTACGCGGCGAACAAGAAGACTGCCGGGCTTACGCTCAATGATGTGCAAAGTGCGCGGACCGCCGATTTTGTCCGCGGCGTCGAGCATTCAGTCGTGCACTATGGCAGCTCCACCGGATTCTTTGGACGCAAGATGTTCGCCGCCGGTCCTCAGTATCTTTCGGCGGCGGTGCTTTACGAGAGCATGGTCATCGAGTCGTACGGTAAGAATCTTCAATTTCCGGTAGTGGCCATTTATCCAAAAGAGGGAACTTTCTGGAGCGATCATCCCATCGGAGTTGTGAACCGTGAGTGGGTAACTCCGGCCCACAAGGAAGCTGCCCAGATTTACACAAAGTACTTGCTTGCCCGGCCGCAGCAGGAGCGCGCCATGACGTATGGATTTCGTCCGGGCGCCGTCGACATACCCCTTGCTTCGCCTATCGACGCGGCTCATGGTGTTGATCCCAAGGAGCCGAAGACCACCTTGGAAGTTCCATCGGCCGAGGTGATTCATGCGATTCTGCAGACCTGGAAGCAAGATAAGAAGAATGCCGATGTGGTACTGGTGCTCGATACTTCGGGCAGCATGAACGAAGACCAGAAGATGCAGAATGCCCGCGAAGGCGCCAAGCAGCTCGTTTCCATGCTCGACGATTCCGATACCTTCTCCTTACTTCCCTTCAGCACGCGTATGAATTGGGCGTTCCAGGACCTTCCCGTGAAAACCGAACGCCAGCACGCAACCGATACAGTCTCGTCCTTGTTCGCCGACGGTGGAACTGCGCTTTACGACTCGATCGACGCGGCGTACAAGCATCTGCTGGACAAGGGCTCAGGGAACGACCATATTCGTGCCGTGGTGGTTCTAACCGATGGCGCTGACACCGAGAGTCAAGAGAAGCTCGAAGATCTGTTGCAACATCTTCAACAGAATTCTGAGCAGCGTCCCATCAGCATCTTCAGCATTGCCTATGGCAAGGACGCGCGCAGGGATGTGCTGCAAAAGATCTCTGAAGCCACTCAGGCGCGCATGTATGAAGGCACGCCGAAGAACATCGTAGAAGTCTTCCGGGAGATCTCGACCTTCTTCTAAATATGGCAACCACACCTCCATATTCGTCGGAACCACCGAAGCTCACAGGACTAGGCAAACTGTTCATCATCCTGTTCGTGGCGGCATGCGCTTATGGCGCTTACTACCTCTTCTCTTCTCAGCGTTCCGGAAACAAAGGGGGCGCACAGCAAAGTACTTCCTCGTCATCGGGCGGTCTCTTTTCGGGAAACAGCGTCACCATCGGTGTCGCTTATGGTACGGAGAAGAAGAATTGGCTGGAATGGGCAGTCCAGGAGTTCAACAAGAGCAAGCAAGGCAAGAACATTACAGTGAACTTGATCCCCATGGGATCGCTGGAAGGCGCGCACGCCATTTTGAACGGCGATCAGCGGATCAATGCATGGTCACCGGCGAGCGCACTTTACAAAGATGCCTTCGTGCAGGATTGGCAGGTAAAGAACGGCGGAAATCCCATTCTGAAGGAAGAACAGCTTGCGCTGAGCCCGATGGTATTCGTCTGGTGGGACGAGCGCTATCAGGCCTTCATCAAGAAGTATCCTAAGCCCGATCTCGACAGCATTCAAAAGGCCCTCAACGAAAAAGGGGGCTGGGCAGCAATCGCAGGCAAGCCGGAGTGGGGACTCTTCAAATTTGGCCATACCAATCCCAATGAGTCGAACTCCGGACTGATGACCATCGTGCTGGCCGCCTACACCTTTGATCAGAAAACACGCGGCCTCACGCTGAGTGACGTAGTCGATGTGAAGTTCCAAAACTGGCTTGCAGAGCTGGAACGTGGCGTAACCGGCATGTCAAACAGCACGGGAAACATGATGCGCGAGATGGTATTGAAGGGACCTTCGTCCTATGACGCGCTGTTTGTTTATGAGAGCGTTGCCATCGATTATCTGAAGAATGCGGAGGGCCGCTGGGGCAGCATTCGCGTGACTTATCCGCAATACAACGCATGGAATGACAATCCGTACTACATTCTTGACGCGTCGTGGAGTACGCCGGAGCAGCGCAAAGCCGCGCAAACCTTCCTCGACTTCCTGCTGAGCGAGCCGGTCCAGCGTGAGTCCCTGAAACATGGCTTCCGGCCGGCCAATACGAATGTAGCCGTACGCACTCCGGACAGCCCGTTCACCACGTTCCAGCAATATGGCGTGCAGCTCGATATTGGAAATGTTTGTGAGCCGCCAAAGGCGGAAGTAGTGAATAATCTGCTTGCAAGTTGGCAGCGCAGTCAGAGCAATCGCTAGGGAGGCATTGCATGTTCCGACGCATCTCGAACTTGTTTCGCGGTTTCCTTTCTCTCTTTGTCTCCGGCCTCGAGCGCCAGAACCCCGAAGCCTTGCTCGAGGTCGAGAAAGAAAACCTTCGTAGGCAGATCGGCACATACAACACCGGTCTCGCCTCACACGCCGGCATGTGCGAGCGCCTGATGACGCAGGTGCGCAAGCTCGAAACCGATCAGCGCGACCTGCGCGCCCGTACCACCGCGAATCTCCGCGCCGGCAACCGACAGGTAGCGGGCGAGCTTGCGTTGCGGCTGCAGACCGTGGAACGCGAGCTCGACGAAAATCGCAAACAGCTTGGGCAAGCAGAGACTACTTATAAGGAACTGGTGCGGGCGCGCGATGTCGCTGTGAGCACAGCCCGCAACAAGATTGAGTCACTCAAGTCGTCGATCGACGATATGAAGATGAAGCGTGCTCTCGCCGAAGTTACCGAGATGGCCACTGGCATGGTTACGCAGATCGGCGGCGCCGGAGAGACCCTCGACCGTCTGCATGAGATGGTGGAGGAAGAGCGGGAAAAGGCGGCAGGACGCCTGCGAGTGGCTCGCGACAGCATGGACACGACTCAGGTACACATAAAAGAATCCGAGCAGCAGGCCTTGGCCGATCAGGCGCTCGCAGACTTCGCGGCGAAAGAAGGCATTGCGCTTGAACCTGCTCAGGGCGCGGCTTCCTCCAGCACTGCAGCTCCGGTGAAGACCATGGGACCGGGCAGCACGGAGTCCGCGTAGTTCTCTGTGTGGCGCTATGTCAAATCCGCATTTCTGGTTGGAATCGACGTTCCCGGGTTGGGGCGAATCCCTCTAAACGCGCTTGCTGCCTGCGGCATCGGCGTTCTGGGTTTTGGGGAACACGCCATCTGGCTGCTGGGACTCGGCATTGAAACTGCGGTTATCTCTTCACTTGCTTTCAATAAGCGGTTCCAGAACTGGGTAGACGCAACGTCGTTCAAGCGCAGCGACGATCAGGTTGCGGCCGAGAGCGCAGCCTTGCTGAAAGTACTTCCTGCTGATTCGAAAGCCCGTCTCACGAAGCTCCAAGCCAAGTGCGAGCAGACATTGCAGATGTATCGAAATCTTCAGTCGGACGAATTCGAGTTCACGATTGAAACGAATCGCGAGGCCTTGAAGAAGCTGCAGCGTACCTACCTGAAGCTGCTGGTGGCACGCCAGCACTTGGTAGAGCTAGATTCGCCCGACGCCGAGCAGGGGCTAAAGGCGCAGATCGTGAACCTCGAAGCCGATCTGAAGGATTCAGACGATTCGCCCGGCGTTCATGACTCGAAGACGGCAACGCTCAATATTCTGAAGAAACGATTAAACAACCTTGCTCGCAAGGCAGAGACCCTAGAAGAGATCGACAGCGACCTTACGCGAATCGAAGCGCAAGTCGATTTGGTTCGTGAAAATGCGGGCATGCAAAGCAAGCCGCAAACAATCTCGGCTGACATTGAACTCGCCAGCGATCTGGTCAGCGGTGGCTTGCTCGGCGACGATCTCGCAGAAGTTCGTCCAAATGGATCTTCAGCACATTCGCGGCGGCGGGTGACGGAGCAATGAGGCAACTGAGGATCGTAAATGGTCAAAGAGCCGAACGTTACGCAACGATTGTTGCGTCAAGACTGCCGAGCAGTCCGCATTGTCGGCGCCCAAGTGGTTCCTCTTGGAACTGTCATCCCTCGCGCTGCAGCAACAGCAGCTTGCGCATAGAGAACTTCGTTTTTGCGGCGCGGGGGATCTGCTGTTGCTTGAGCTACCAGACAGCAGATCCCCCAAGCCGCATTAGCTTCAACCAAAGCCCTTGCCGCTTGGTGGCGGCTTGAGGGATGACAGTGTTTATAGAGTTCGACGTCAATGGTCGGTCGTCAAAGTTGGCCGCAAAGATTGAATTACTCTGAACGGGCTAGACCAGAGTCGTCTAGAACGACGGATTGCGAAAATATTTTTTGGAATGCTCCTAAGACATTCATTCGATTGTCTCGGCGAGAGCATAGAGCAACGGATGAAGATTGCCATCGGCGGCCATCTGCGGTATCAAGGAGAGCGATGCTGTGCATGGATACCAAATTGGGACGAATCACGCCGTCGACGTCAGCACGTCTTACTCCACGAGAGGCCGTACGTTCAAGTGCAAATCCCCCCATTAACTTATTAGCTAACAGCGATCCCATCTCGATCCCAGCGGAAATGATGGGATATCCCATCATGATCCCAGCCAAGAGTGTGGGGATACCTCAGGGATATCCCAGGACAGGTCTGGGATCAGGATGGGATCGGATTTTCTAAGTCCTTTAAATCTTGGGATCTCGGCGAAAAAGGCATTTTTGCCAAACGCGTAACTAGCGCGTTGGTTAACTAAAGAGTAAACGAAAAATGGCTTGCAGATAGTCGGTAGCCGAGATTCGTTGCGACCAAGCGAAAGAGTCGCGAATTTCAAAAAATGAGTGCTCCAGTCTCCAGTCCGCCGACGATCGCCAAGGCTGCAATGCCAAGTTGGGCACGCGACCTGATCAATCTGTATGAGAGCAACGCTTCCAATCAGTTCATCCTCTTCGGCAACGTCAACGATCAGCAACTGATTCCGACCGAGACCAGCTACCGGATTGGGTCGCTGAACGAATTTCTGGTTCGCGTGCTTCTGGCGCGCTTCGACGTCGTGCTCAGCTACGACGTGGGCAATGGCATTCGTGTGGAGAAGGGTGGCGAGGTTTTTAGTAGCTGGCCCGAGATCAAGCAGAGCCCGACCCAGTCCCTGCCGTCTGCGCCTCGACCGGCGATCGAGAAACTTACCCACTATCTGCGCTATGTTTCCAACCTCGCCCGCCTGAATCGCGGGTCAACACAGGTTGCCGTCATTGTTCGCAGTGCCGATTTGGTTACGCCCATGCTTGGAGGCGGCAACGATCCTGATGTGAATGCAATGGCCGTGTTGCTGCGCGATTGGGCCTCAGACTCGCTCCTCACCACGCACTCGCTCGCTTCATTCCTGATTGCGGAAAATCTGAACGACCTGCATCCGTTGGTTGCAGGCAATCCACGGGCGACGCAACTCAAGATTGCGCTGCCTTCAGCCGAGGATCTGCAAACCGCACTGAGCCTCTGGCAATCGGCCTATCCTCGCTCTCTCAAGGAATACTCAGGAAAATACGAAGCTCTCGCGGCGCAGCTCTCTGGCACAACGTTAGGCGCGATTGAAAGCAGCCTGAAGCGAAGCGAGCACGTCTCCGAGCCTCTCAATGCTGCCGGTCTCGTGCGTTTGAAGAAACAGCTCGTCGAGAAAGATTGCAATGGATTGATCGAATTTCTCGAATCAGCGCGGACCCTCGAAGACGTTAGCGGCCTCGAGAAAGTAAAGACGTGGCTCCGGCAGGACATCCAGCTTTGGCAGAACAATGACGTCGCTGCGCTCCCAAAGGGATATCTCATCTGTGGTCCGGTCGGCACAGGTAAGACATATCTAGTCGAGTGCCTCGCGGGCGAAGCCGGTGTTCCCGTTGTGAAACTGAAGAATTTTCGCGACAAGTGGGTGGGAAGCACCGAAGGCAATCTGGAAAAGATCTTCCGCCTGCTGCAGGCGCTCGGCCGCTGCTATGTGTTTATCGACGAGGCCGATCAGGCACTCGGCCGCCGTGATGCCGGCCAGAACGACTCCGGACTCTCAGGCCGGATTTATTCGATGATCGCGGAGGAGATGGGCAGCTCCAGCAATCGTGGCAAGATCGTTTGGGTATTGGCTTCGAGCCGTCCTGACCTCATCGAAGTGGACCTGAAGCGGCCTGGCCGTGTCGATACCAAGATTCCTCTCTTCCCGACAACTACGCCGCGGGAGTCTCTCGATCTGTTGCGCGCTCTGTTGAAGCGCCGGAACCTTCAGCTTCCCGATGAGGAGGCTCAGCAGCTCGAGGCCTCCATGCCGACTCTGCTCACTCCGGGAGCAGCTGAGGCTCTCTCTGTAAAGATCTACAGGGTGGCCCGGACTGGAGGATGTTCGGTAGTCGAAGCGGTGCGCGAATCACTCACCGACTATCAGAATCCGGTTCCACTCGACGTGCTGGAAACGCAAATTCGCCTGGCTGCACGCGAGGCCTCGGATCTGGATTTCGTGCCGGAATGCTTCAGAATCAAGTAGGTCTGCCGCAAACCGCACGGATTCAGCGGCTCCGCTGCCGTCTTGCCTCTGCCTGCATTCCCTCGTATCATCTTCAGTCCGCCCTTCCACCTCAGTCATGAATACCCAAAGCACAAAGGCACAGATCGTCCTGCGCGAAAAAGCGCGCCTGATGTCGGCGTCGGAGATTGAGCGCACACTCGTTCGCCTGGCGCATGAAATCGTCGAGAAAAACAACGGAGTCGAGCGCCTCGGATTTGTCGGCATCAAGCGTCGTGGAGTTCCGCTGGCAAAGCGATTAGCCGGACTGGTAAGTAAGATTGAGAAGACGCCCATCGATGTAGGTACGCTCGACATCAATCTTTATCGTGACGATCTCACGACCACCGGCCCTAAGCCGGTGGTGAACAAGATGGAGATCGGCTTCGACGTCACCGACAAAAACATCATCCTCGTTGACGACGTTCTTTACACCGGCCGGACCATTCGCGCCGCGCTCGACGCACTCTTCGATCATGGACGTCCCAGCCGGGTGCAATTGCTGGTGCTGATCGATCGCGGACATCGCGAGCTTCCCATTGAGGCCGCCTTCATCGGACGCACGGTGCAAACGACGCAAAACGAAATTATCGAAGTAAAGCTGCAAGAGATCGATCCCAGCGAGCAGGTTCTTCTGGTGGAAAAGGTATCGGCATGAGCTCAGGGGCGAACCCCCGCAGCCGCCCAGAGACGTTCCGCCGCAGTATCCGTTCTGCTTCGCTCCGCAAGGAGCGGTTTTCCCATTCGTCGCGTTCACTGCTGGATATCGAGTCGCTCAGCGACAGCGATATTCATTCTCTGCTGAAAGAAGCCGGACGCTTTCGGGAAAGTCCGAGAAAGTCTCCGCTTGTGCGCCGCCACGTTGCGCTTCTTTTTTATGAAGCGAGCACGCGGACGCGCTGTTCGTTCGAACTGGCAGCGAAGTCGCTGGGTGCGACGACCACGCTGGTAAGTTCAATGGCATCGAGCATCGAAAAGGGCGAATCGTTGGTCGATACCGGGGCCACGCTGGCTGCGATGGGCGCCGAGTGCATTGTGATCCGCCATCCTTCTTCCGGAGCACCTCACGTTCTCGCCCGGCACTTGACCGTGCCGATCGTGAACGCCGGCGACGGAATGCACGAGCATCCCTCACAGGCGCTGCTCGACTGCTTCACCATCCTGCAGCATCGTCGTTCGCTCGAAGGTTTGCGGCTGTTGCTGGTTGGAGACATCTTTCACAGCCGCGTCGCCCGCTCCAACGCCCTGCTGCTGACTCGACTCGGAGCACAGGTCACATTCTGCGGACCTCCCGCGCTGCTGCCCGACGTTGCCGAAACCATCGCGCCGAGCGTACGCATCATGCGAGACTTCAACGCCGCTTTGCCGACTGCCGACGTCATCATGATGCTGCGAGTGCAAAAAGAGCGCTTGTCTGGCCTTCAACTTTCGGTTGACGACTATATCCGCGATTATCAGTTGACTTCCGAGCGCATGGCGCTTGCGCCTGCCGATGCATTGGTGATGCATCCCGGACCAATGGTGCGCGGTATGGAGCTCACCAGCGAAGTCGCCGATAGTGCGCGATCGCTCGTGCTGGAGCAGGTGCGCAATGGTGTTGCGGTGCGCAGAGCTATCCTGCTGCGCGCACTCGGAGGGCGTGCTTGACTCGCACATCCGGCCCGATGGGCACGCGGCCTTTACTAATCAGCGGCGGCACTCTAATCACAGAGACCGGCGAGATGCAGAAAGCCGACCTGTTGATTGACGATGGACGCATTACGTCAATTGATCAGGCAGGAAAGATCCCCGAGCGTGGCCAAACCGTGCTCGAAGCGCGGCGCTTACTTGTTTCGCCGGGATTCATCGACCTCCACGTGCATCTGCGCGAGCCCGGGCAAAGCCACAAAGAGACCATCGCTACGGGCACAGCCGCTGCTGCCGCGGGTGGCTTCACCGCGGTATGCACGATGCCCAACACGACGCCCGTGAACGATTCGCCCGAGATCACGCGATGGATGCAAAAACCCGAGCGTGGAGCGGTGGTCAAGGTTCATCCCATCGCCGCGGCAACCATGGGCAGCAATGGCGAGCGGCTGACCAACTTCAAGGCATTAGTGGAGGCTGGCGCGGTTGCGGTGACGGACGATGGGCGTCCCATTTTGGGTAACGCCATCATGCGCGAGGCATTGCAAGCGGCCCACGAGCTCGGCATTCCGGTGATCCAGCACGCCGAAGACACGCGCATGACTCAGGGATGCTCCATGCATGACGGCCCTACATCGTTCAGGCTCGGTTTGCGTGGAGTAAAGCCAGAAGCAGAAGCCTCAATCGTCGCCCGCGACATTGAACTCGCATCAGAAACCAAGGCACACCTGCACGTTGCCCACCTCTCGACGGCGGCAGCACTTGAGCAGGTGCGTAAGGCACGAAAGCGTGGAGTACACGTCACCTGCGAAGTCACGCCACATCATCTGCTGCTCACGGACGAAGAAGTCGGCGACTATGACACCAACTGCAAGATGAATCCGCCGCTGCGCGACGAATCCGACCGCCAGGCGATGTGGGAGGGACTGCACGACGGCAGCATCGATTGCATCGCCACCGACCACGCTCCCCATGCCGCCCATGAAAAAGACCAGGAGTTCGATCGCGCGCCATTTGGTATTACCGGTCTCGAAACCGCATTGCCCATTGCCCTGATGGTCGCGGGTGGGGATCCGCAACTCGCGGTGCGCTGGCTGTCCTCGAATCCCGCCAGTGTCATGGGCTGGAAAGAAGCAGGCGTACTCCGTGTTGGTGCTCCCGCAAACATAGTTGTCTTCGATCCAGCAGAGGAATGGACATTCACAGCGAAGGAATCCAAATCCAAATCGAAGAACTCGCCTTTTATTGGAAAGCGCCTGCGGGGCCGTGTGCAATACACGATTGTGGATGGGCGCGTGGTGTGGTCGCTGTAATTGCTTGCTTTCCGAGCAGCGATGTCAGTAAGTCAGCAGCTCTAAACCTGCTCACCAACCCATTTGGAGAATCACGCGAGAACCAGACAATCGTGCCACTTCTCGCGGCACGAAGTTAAGTCGGTCGTTACGCAGCCAAGCAAGAGCCTGCCCAGCCCTCGTGCTCTAAAAGCCAGCGTTTGCGCTCGATGCCGCCACCGTAGCCGGTAAGCGAACCGTTCGTACCAATCACCCGATGACAAGGCACAACCACACCAATCGGATTTGAGCCATTAGCCAGGCCAACCGCTCTTACTGCAGCCGGACGTCCAATTTGCTCGGCTAGTTTTGCGTAAGAGATTGTTGTGCCGCACATGATCTTTCGCAGCGCACGCCAGACTTCTCGCTGGAACGGAGTACCCGCTGTTTGCACCGGAATGACATCGATCGACTGAAGCTCTCCTGCAAAGTAACGTCTAATCGTGTCGCTCAAGCCGTTCGGATTGCGAATTGGTTCGAGTCTGAATCCGTTTTCACCGTAGTGGATCTGAAGGAGGCGATGCATTCGGTCTT
This sequence comes from Terriglobales bacterium, assembly GCA_035567895.1. NCBI lineage: Bacteria > Pseudomonadati > Acidobacteriota > Terriglobia > Terriglobales > Terriglobales bacterium. The sequence continues at coordinate 93,622 of DATMPC010000013.1, forward strand.
CATACTCCCGCCAGTCAGTGGCACGCAGATTCCCATTATGGTCGGCCACAATCAACATCTCGCCGATTGGCGTATCGATTCGATCGATCAATAAGTGGAGAACTTGATTCTTGTTCATTCCTGCATCAGTAAAAACTCAACTTTGTGGCACAGCTATCCTCGGCTGTGGCTCTGCTCAAAGCCGACACAAGCTTTGATGAAAGTCTCTCCACCAGTTTCTATTCATTTCGTGGTCAAGCAGGTCATTGTTCTCGGCGCATAAACTCAATTTGTTGAGTCAAGCAGGCTCGTACGCGTCGCAAGCTGTTCCGCAGAGCATTCACCTTGGCGGAGCCACAGCCGAGGGCGGCTGTGCCACAACATAGTAAAAATCGCTCGGCGTTGTACTTACACTAAGCAATGTCCCACAGTCTCCGCGCCTCTTCCGCGATCACGTCAGGGCGTTCTTCCGGCCAGAACAGCTTGCTTCCGTCAAGACGCCGCACTCCGCGGGAGTTGCCGAAGGTTCGGTCGAGATAGTTGGAGCTCGCCTGCGAGAAGATCGTATCGCTCGTACCCCAGACAATCCGCGTTGGGACTTTGCAAACCTTGAGTGCGGCCTCGATCCCTGCCAGTGGATTCTGCTCGAGTGCAATGGCATATGCGTGCACGAGGGCCTTCCGCCGAGGTGTGTTCACGAGCGGAGTGAAATAAGTCTCGATCGCTTCATCGGTCGGATGTGTTGGATCCCCGTAACACATCCCGCCAATGCCATCCTTCGAACGTGCACGCTCCTTGTCAGCGCGCCAAGGTGCCAGCCATTCGTCCACGAACTTGCCTTCTCTTGAGAGCGCGATTACGGGGAGCATTGCGGCCGGAGGACTGTCGGGTTCAGTATCGCAATTGGTGAGCAACAAGGTGCGAACGCGCCGCGGGTGCTGAGTGACGAGTAACTGTGCGACCGCACCGCCGCTGTCGTTGGCGATGAGATCAACGCTTGGAATCGATAGCCTGTCCAGCAATGCCACAAGCATCGCGACTTGCGCCTTGGGCCCGACGCTCTGTCCTTCGGCAACCTCGGTGTAGCCCATCGCCAGGAAATCGGGAGCAATGCAGCGGCGATACGGCGACAGGAGGTCGAGCGAACCTCGCCATTGAAAACCATTGAGCGGAAAGCCGTGCAGGAACAGAGCTACATCCCCGGTGCCACGCTCTACGTATGCGATCTTGCCGAAGCTGGTTCGTACAAAGCGTCGGGTAGCATGGAATGCTGCGGCATCCATTGCAACGCGAACGGTTGCTGGCGTTGTAACGCTAAACATGCGAGCAGTGCATCCTGCGAATGCGGCCCCAGCGAGTGCACTGCCCGCAGTTTCAATGAAGCGTCTACGATCCATGCCGTTCCTTAATGGGATTCTGCCGCTGCCAGAAGCGCAAACGCCTCCTGCTCTGCCGCCTGCCAGTGGGCACGCAGTTCGTTGTTGAAATCTTCCCAACGCTCCTCGGGAAAGAAGATTCTCGCGCCCTTGAACTCGACACGGCGTCTGGTTCCAGGAATGGTATCGGCCAACCAGCGTGACCACTTTACGTCGAAGTACGCATCATCCGTACCCCAGACGATGAGCGTGGGCGCCTTGAGCGTCTTCAGGCGCGCTTCGATAGCGAGCGTGTGCCTGTTATCGAAGGCTGCGAGAAAGCGCTCCAGGTCGCGCGTGCGTTGCTCGGTCCTGACCAGCGGGCGCAAGTATGTTTCGATACTTTCGTCGCTGACGAGTTCAGGATGTTCGTACGCTGGCCCCAGAGCTTGCGGAGAGCGATAAATGCTCTTGTCCGACAACATCGCGTCGAGCGTACCCCTCAGGCCGCCTTCTGCCGCCATCGCCAGGAACGGTTTAAAGGCTTCTGGCGGCCAATTGTCGTGTGCATCGCAGTTGGTGAGAGTGAGGCTGCGGATCCGCTCTGAATATAAAGCGGAGAATATCTGCGCAATACCCCCACCGCTGTCGTTGCCGACCAGATCGACTTGCTCGATGTTCAAGGCATCGAGAACTCCCTTGAGCATCTGCGCATTCGCCGTTACGGATACTTCTTGGTCCGGGCGGATCTCAGTATCACCATGCGCAAGCAGGTCTACAGCGATGCAGCGCCGAATGTCGGACAAATGCTCCACCTGATGACGCCACAGGTGACTATTCAGAAGAACGCCGTGCACAAACAGCGCAGTTGGTCCTGTGCCCTGCTCCATGTAGCTGATATGACCCGACGCAGTCTTGACACTGCGCCGGATCGGCGTTGGTTTGCCTCTCTCCATGTCTCAGCCCTTCCTCGAGGCCGAAGCGTGTGCTTCCCTCAGCTTCTGTGCGCACTCGTCACAGCACACCTCAACCGTCTTGCCACCGATCTTGACCTCGATAGCATTCCCATCCAGCTTGTAGTCGCAAGCTGCACAAGTCTTCGCAGACATAACGCTCTCCTTAAACACCCGAAGTATCGGGGTGAGGCCCAGTAGGCCATTTCGGCAGAGGGCGTCGCTATCAGAATCTTTAGCGACTTGATTGGAGCACTGACGGGTTCAAAATTGAGCAATCTTGGCGGGTAGCGCCTGGTTTCCACATCCAGGCAGGTAGCGTGGGAGCGGCCATTTTGACGCGCCGAAAGCAGCAATCCGAGGTAAGATTTCCCTCCGTACCTCTTAGGACTCCGCATTCTGGACGGGCCCATGGCCACAAAAATTGCGCTGATCGACTTCGATGAAGAGCTGCTGGAATCCAGCCGGGCTGAATTGGAGCGCAGGGGCTACAAAGTCCGGACGGCGACAGACGGTGTGACGGGACTGCAACTGATTGAGCAGATGCAGCCTGAGATCGTGGTCCTCGAGCTGGTTCTGCCTAAACTGCACGGCTTGCAGCTCTGCGCTCGTCTGCGGAAGCATCCCGAATTGCAAGCCAAAGTGATTGTGGCGGCTTCACCGACGTTTGCCATCGACATCCGTAAGGCCAGAGAGATGGGTGCCGCATCGTTCCTCAATAAGCCTTACACCACCGAGGATCTGGCACGCGCAGTGAAATCAGTGGAGTCGGTTCCAATTCCTCACAACGAAGTTCAGCGAGTCGCGGCACTCAAGTCTTACGACATCCTCGACAGTCTCCCGGAAAAGTCGTTCGACGATCTGGCGCAGCTTGCGGCGATCATCTGCGAAACGCCCGGCGCAATGATTACGTTTGTCGATTCTGACCGGCTCTGGTTCAAGTCGATGGTTGGATTCGTCGCCAATGAGGTACCGCGCGAACTCTCGTTCTGCGCGCACGCCATCATGGATCACGAGGTAATGGTGGTGGAAGATGCGACTAAGGATGAACGCTTCGCCGGGAATCCGCTCGTCTCGGCTGGTCCCCGTGTCCGCTTTTACGCGGGTTCGCCGCTAAACACACCTGATGGAGAAGCGTTAGGAAGCGTCTGCGTGATTGCGCAGGAACCGCGCTCGATTACCCCGCAGCAAAAACAGGCGCTGCGACTACTCGCAAACCAAGTCCAGCTTTTGCTCGAATGGCGACGCTCAGCGAACAAGCGTGTATCGACAACTACTGCTGCCACTGCGTAGAGCATCGAGCTACTTTGTTGTTTGACTCGATTATCGTCCCTGAGTCACCACCCTCACTGTCATCCTGAGCCCCTCTTTTGTGCGAAGGATCTCCCGGGAATGTCTCAAGCTCATTTGCTTGGTCGCGGCTCCTTCACGAGAATTCGTGGCCGAAGTGCCGGAATACCGCAAGTAAGCCCGACACATCGCGGGAGATCCTTCGCCCAAAAGACGGCTCAGGATGACAGTCTTAGAATCATCCGTGGGCAGGCTGCGCAGAATCGATGCAGCGCAACATGCCAAAAAAAATGGGCGGAACCTACATTCTGGTTCCGCCCTCTCCGGTCAGGGGTGAAATCGAACTTTATTTGTTGCCGGTAGGCTCTTCCATGCGAGCGCTGATGCGGTTGCTGCCTTCGAAGCTCACGATGCCTTCATACAGGCTGAGGGCAAACATCCGATCACGCATTGGAATCGCGCGGTGCAGTGGCAGGCCTGCATCTTGCATGCGATGCCATTTCTGTCCATCGGCGCTACCGAAAACTTCGCTGGATCCATCGACGATCGCGAGCAGATGATGACTGCTCTGGTCGTAGTCCAGTGATGTGATCTTCGTCTTGGGCAGATCGGTGGACATCGGCTGCCAGCTTCCGCCCTTCTGCTGGCAGAAGAGGCCCTGCGCTGACGCGATCCAGAGGTTCTGGTCGGAATCAACGGTGATCCCCGTGATCAGTGTCACTGGCAGGCTCTGCTCCACGTTGAAGTGTTTGCCACCATCTGCTGAGACCAGCAGCGTGGTGTAAGTTGCGGCGGCAATCATGCCGTTGTTAGCGCGAACCCTCAGGAAAGGTTCTTTCTTAACGGCATGCTGTTGGGTCCAGGTCTTGCCCATATCACGCGAGATGAGCAATGCCCCAGATGTGGTCGGCACAAACATCGTGTTGCCCGCGATGGCCAGATCGGGAACGTTAGGCATCATGCCGGGCAGGATCACACGCGTCCACATGCGAGTGTTTTGAGCCAGGCGGAAGAGACCAGCGTTGGTTCCGGCGTAGATGTTGCCCTTTTCATCCTGGGCGAGCGTAAAAACGTCGCGGCCATTCAGTCCGTTGCTGAGCTGCGACCAGCGTTGTCCACCATCACGAGTGACGAAGACACCGCCGAATTCCTTGTCATTGACCATGCCGGCGTAAAGGACGCTGGAGTTCTTGTTGTCGGCGAGCAGCGCGCGCACCTGACGGTGAGCGAAGCCTTCGTTCGATGCGGTGAACGATGCTGAGTTGTTGGTGCTGAGCAACACGCCACTGCGGTCGGTCGCGAGCATCACGCGGGTAGAATCACGTGGATCGATCATCACGTCGTTGACGATGATGTTTGGAGCAGTTACGCGATGCCAGGTCGTGCCGGCGTCCTGTGTCTTCCAAAGACCTTCAGTCGTGCCGGCGAAGACCACATCCGGATTGTTCGGATCCTGCTTCAGTACGCGCGTACGCCGTGCCGAAAACGGAATTCCCTGGGCCTTACGGAAAAGCTCACCGTTATTGCTGCTCTTGTAAATCCCAGAGCAGGCGCTCAAGTACACCGTCGAGGGCTGCTTCGGATCGATGATCAGCGAGAAAACGTCGGAGTCGTCGATGACGCCATTCTTGATCTGATGCCAGTTATTTCCGCCGTCCTCGGTCTTCCACGCGAGGTGCCAGGTGCCGGCGTAAATCACCTCAAGGTTGGTTGGGTCGATCGCCAGCGACTCGATGTTCTTGATGTCCTTGTGACCTTCAGGCGAGATGCGTGTCCAATGATCGCCACCGTCTTCCGAACGGAAAACGCCATCTAGTGCGCCGGCGATGATAATCCTGGAATTCGACGGAGCCATCGCGAAGGAGCGGATCGACTTGCCCTTCATACCGCTCAGCGACTCGAAAGATTTCCCGCCATTGTTCGAGCGGAAGAGTTCACCCGTTTCGCGTTCGATGCTCCAGGCGGCAACGTACAATTTGCGGGAATTGGTCGGATCAAAAATGATGTGGTCGAGTACGTAATCAGATCCGGTACCTACATGGGCAAAGCGGTTCCACGAAAGACCGCGATCACGAGATTCAAAAATCTGTCCCGAACTGGTACCCAGCAGGATGCGGTCGGGGTTCTTCGGATCGTAAGACAGTGACCGAGCGTCGCCACCGTCCGGGCCGAGCATCTGCGGCGTCGCGCCGTGAGCATAGCCGATAAAGAAAGAAACTACGCAGGCCGATGCCAAGGCCAACCACCATCGTTTGCGAAACATGGACACGGTCCTCCAGTGACTTTGGTAACTCGCAAGTTTGGGAGAAGGGCGCGTTAACAATGCCATCGGCGGCGCGAGCGGGGATAGATGACGAAAGGTACCCAGTTTCTAACTGGACCTTGGTCACGCTGTGCTAAGTGATTGAAAACAGAGTAGCTGATTGGATTTGTTTTGATTCAGGAAAACACCTGAAGAGTACCTTCGGTATGGCAATCAACATGGAAAGCCTGTGATTCTGGGCCCGGCACTGGCCCTTGGCGAAATCGTAAGGGGCCGCAACCTGGTCTGAAACATTGGCGGGACGTCTTTCGCGCAAAATAGAGGCTCAGGACAGCAGCGTCAAGTCCCATCAGTGAGGTTAGCGATCCAGCCCGCGCTAGATCTTCTTCAGCCGCTGCACGTCAATAATTCCGGGAATGCGGCGGATGCCAGAGACGATGCGCTCCAGGTGCTTGACGTCCTCGATATCAATCGTTATGTCGATCGATGCGCGCGTGTCGCCGGTGCGGACGTCCATGTGACGGATGTTGGTGTTGTCGTCGCTAATCGCAGCAGTGACCTGCTTCAGCATCCCAGTGCGGTCATCGCAAACTACCGTGAGCTTCACCGGATACGTCGCCTTTGCCGGGCCGGAGACCGAAGCGCTTGGCCGGCCCCAAGTTACATTGATGCGTCGGTCGGGTTCGTACATCAGGTTCGTCACGTTCGGACAAGATTTTGCGTGAACCGCGACGCCTTTACCCCGAGTTACGTAGCCGACAATGTCCTCGCCCCGAATCGGATTACAGCAGCGTGCGCGATACACAAGCAGCTCGTCGTGGCCCTGGACTTTGAGTGATCCGCTGTCGTCACCGAAGACTTTGCGGATCATGCCGCCGATTAGGCTCTTGTCTTCTTCCTCCGGCTCGGGCTCAGCGCCACCTGCGGCATTTGGAACAAGTTTGTTCAGCACGGCGCGAGCGGAGAACTTACCGTAGCCGATCGAGGCAATCAGATCTTGCTCGTTTCCACCAATGCCGTACTCACTGGCGACGGCCGCGTACCTCTCGGGCGTAACCTCTTTCAAACTGACCTTGTATTTGCGAGCTTCCTTTTCCAGCACCTTTCGGCCGATTTCCACGGCACGCTCGCGCTGGTGAACCAATAGCCAATGCTTGATCTTGTTCCGAGCGCGTGAGGACTTGACGAATCCCAGCCAGTCACGACTTGGCTGGTGTCCCGTCTGCGTGATGATCTCGACGATATCGCCGTTCCGCATTTTGTATCGAAGTGGAACGATACGCCCGTTGACCTTGGCCCCTACGCAGGTGTTACCGACCTCGGTGTGGATGTGATAGGCGAAATCAATGCAAGTCGCGTCGCGCGGAAGGATTACAACTTTGCCTTTTGGAGTGAACGTGTAAACCTCTTCCGGATAGAGGTCGATCTTGAGAGTGGAAAGGAACTCATTGGGATCGGCAACGTCGCGCTGCCACTCTACAACCTGCCGCAACCACGAGAGACGCTGTTCGTCTTTGGCGTTGACCGGTGTTCCGTCCTTGTACTTCCAGTGGGCCGCGATGCCGTCCTCGGCCATCTTGTGCATGTCTTCGGTGCGTATCTGCACTTCAAACTGCATGCCACCTTCCGCCATGACCGTGGTGTGCAGAGACTGATACAGATTTGGCCTCGGCATGGCGATGAAGTCTTTGATTCGTCCCGGAACCGGCCGCCAGATACTATGAATCGCACCAAGCGCGCTGTAACAGTCTTTAACCGATGAGGTGATGATGCGAATGGCCAGCAGGTCATAGACCTGGTCGACCGTAATCCGCTGGCGCTGGAGTTTCTGCGAGATGCTGTAGAGCCGCTTGATGCGGTGATCGACTCGTGCCTCGACACCGTTCTCTTTCAGCTTCTCGCGGATAAAAGCAACTGTCTTGTCGAGGAAGGCCTCGCCTTGCTTACGCCGCGCTTCCACTTGCTCTTTGATCTGGTTGTAGCCGATAGGATCGATATACTGAAAGGCAAGGTCTTCGAGTTCGCCTCGAACTTTGCCCATGCCCAGGCGATGAGCCAGGGGAGCGTAGATATCGAGCGTCTCCTGCGCTATATGCTGCTGACGATCGGCGGGAAGATGCTCCAGCGTGCGCATGTTGTGGAGCCGGTCGGCAAGCTTGATGAGGACGACTCGAATGTCGTCCGTCATAGCCAGTACCATCTTGCGGACGTTTTCCGCTTGCCGTTCTTCCCGGCTTGCCAGATTGATCTTCGCGATCTTGGTGACGCCGTCGACGATGTGGGCTACCGGCGTGCCGAACTTTTCCTCGATTTGGTTATTCGTGACATCGGTATCTTCCACTGCGTCGTGCAGCAGTCCGGCGGCGATTGCCGTCGAATCCAGTTTCATCTCTGCCAGGACGAGCGCTACTTCGAGGGGATGAACTAGATAGGGTTCGCCGGATGCGCGGGTTTGACCGTTGTGATGCTGGAGGGAGAACTCGTAGGCGCGCTGGATGATGTCCAGATCATCACCCGGACGGTTGTCGCGAACCAGTTTCAGCAGGTCACGGAATTTTGTGGCTGTGAGGACGTTGGTCGCGATCTGCTGGCGCAGTGTCGCCATGATTGATTATAGCTGCGGTTTTTGGCTGGTGTTGGAAAAGACATCAATGCCGAAAAGGCGAACACGAAGGTCACGAGGGCAACTCAAGAGGTCACGATGAGGCTTCATAAAGAATCTCCGTGACCTTTTCTGTTCCCTTCGTGACCTTCGTGTTCACCCTTCGGTCTGGTCTTCGTCAGCGACGCCAAGCTCTTTCAAACGCTTCCACACGCTCGCGCACGCTTAGCACATGCTGTGGGAGCGAGAGGCGCTCACCAGCTTCGATGAGAGGAATCACGCGATCGAAGTCCGGACCAGAATGGGAACCTGTGATGATGATGCGAATCGGATGGAATAAGTCTTTCCCTTTTGCTCCCGTCCCTTCTTTTACCTCGTTGACGATGGCCTTGAAGCTTTCGGGTGTGAACCCGTTGCTTCCCGCGCGGACGCGGGTTGCGAACTCGGCAATGACTTTGCGCCCGATGTCGGACGTAAGAAGGGCTTGATTGTCTTCGGCCTTAACTGCTGCCTCAGCGTCATAGCTCAGCAGGAACTTGGCTTTCTCGGGCAACTGGTCCAGCCGGTCCACATACGGCACGAGGAGCGCGATCACCTTTTCCACCCATGAGCGCACCTCAGGACTCTCAACATTTGGAAGCAATCCTGATTCACGAAAGTAAGGCAGCGCCAACTCAACGATCCGCTGCGGATCGGCTGCTTTAATGTAGTGCCGGTTCAGCCAGTACAACTTGTCGAAATCGAAGATCGCAGGGGAGGGAGTCACGCGTTCCAGCGAGAATTCCTTGATCAACTCCTTTGGTGTGAAAGTTTCCCGTGTGCCGCCGCTTGGCGCCCAGCCCAACAACGCCAAGTAATTGACGAGAGCTTCCGGCAAAATCCCCATATCGCGAAACTGCGAAATCGAAGTCGCGCCGTGGCGCTTGGAGAGCCGCTCACGATCAGGCCCAAGGATCGTGGATAGATGCGCGAACTCCGGCACGGGAAATCCGAGCGCTTGGTAGAGCGCCACTTGCTTCGGAGTGTTTGAGAGATGGTCATCTCCGCGGATCACGTGCGTGATCTTCATCTCGGCGTCATCGATGACGACCACGTAGTTGTAGACCGGAATGCCAGAAGAGCGCACGATAATCGGGTCGCTCACCGATTCGTTGTCGAAGGTGACGTCGCCGCGAACGATGTCGTGGAAGTGGATCGGGTGCTCGGGAATCTTCAGACGGATCGCAGCGGCTTCACCGCTTGTACGGCGCTGCTTCGCTTCTGCCGGATCGCACTGCCTGCACTTGCCCGAGTACACCTGGGGGCGATGCTCCGCGGCCGCGGCCTGACGTTCGCGTTCCAGATCTTCGGCGCTGCAGAAACAAAGATAGGCTTTGTCTTCATCGAGCAGACGCTCGGCGTATCGCTGGTAGATATCCATGCGATCGCTTTGCCGATATGGGGCAAAGTGACCGCCAACATCGGGACCCTCGTCCCAGTCGATGCCCAACCAGCGCAGATCCTCGAGCAGTTGTGTTTCGAACCGAGCCTCGCTTCGTTCCACGTCGGTGTCCTCAATTCGGAGTACGTGGATTCCTTTCTTTTGGCGGGCAAAGAGCCAGTTATAGAGGGCAGTCCGTGCATTTCCCACGTGCAATAGCCCGGTGGGCGATGGGGCAAAGCGGACGCGGACTTTGTCTGAGGACCTCACGCAATCGATGGTAACAAAGACAAAACTAATTCGCGCCCGAACAGGACAACCCGCAGCTCAGAGTTTCTATCTCACTATTCGGAGCGACAGTAGTAGAGGGCCACAGTCGCTTTAATGATTAATCAAAAAGCCTCATCTGCAACCACAGATGAGGCTTTTAAATTGATCTGGCATAGCAAGATCAACCGCAACAGCAGAAGCCAACGCGGATTCAATGGATTCACGCAGATTTATTCAAGGCAAGGCAGAGCCTCGCTGCCTTGGGCAGCTTTGGAAGGGTGAATAGAGGTTGTCGTGTCGCAGTGGCCTTACAAGATCCGCGTGAATCCGCTTAATCCGTATTCATCCGCGTTGGCGTTTGGTTTTGGTGTTCGTTTTGCTCCGCCCCGCCGTCTCGAGCGTTATGGTTGCGCGATGGGCGAGGATTGCTCTCAGTGCTGTCGTCTTCGCTAGCCAACCCGAAGACGCGCCTTTCATCCGGAGTCATCTCCCGGCCATGAGTAAGTCGAAATACGCTTTCCATCGCGGCTTGCAGGTGGCCATCCTGTGAGCGCCGACGCAGCGGAACATCAGCCGAGTCCGAGATTTCGTCCGGTTTTCGTTTCTTCACTGATCGGCGATTCCAAGGAATTCGCGGTCCTCGGGGGTCATTTCGCCACCGTGAGTCTCGCGGAATACCATCTTCATGGTTTCAACGACGGATGGTGGGAGCGGGGCTGCGGCTTCCTCCAAGGTGCCGCAATTTTCGGAAATGATCGAGATTCTCTCTTCAATCTTCATAGGCTTTCTTGAAAAAACTAGACGTTCTGAGAACTGGCAGTCCTGTTGGATGGCGTTTTTGACGCAAACGGTTGCAGAATGCGAGCTGCTCAGGGCAGCCAGTCGCTTGAGATTTCAGGGAAGTGCAGCTGAAGATCTGACGCCAGCCCACTTAATGGCGAGCGACGAGGATGATCGCCATTACAAGAGCCCCGACCGATGCGGCAGCGGCGATCGCAACAGCAATCAGCAAGGTTAGTTGCTGGTCTGCCACTCGCGAAAGTTCGCGCTGCAGGGTAACCGACTGGTCATCAATTACTCGCAGGCGTTGCTGAACGCTCTCGAATGCGGATCGGAGTTCCACGAGATCAGAGTGATGGGCTCTTAGGGCATCCGCGGTATAGCTTTGAAATTCCTGCGTCGCCGGATCCCTCACCGGCTGCGCCGGACGGCGTGCAGCATAAATTTCCATTAAGGGAAGCAACTTACGCGCGTATCCCAGCAGCTCTGTCAGGAGTTGCAACATCTAGCCTCGCTTTGCTTGTGGTACTTGAGCTAACTCACGGACGGAAAACGCGGGAGCCACCGCACCCAAGGCGAATAGTACAGCGCGATGCATGTCTTCCACAGGAGCCGGTTTGCCCGTCCATATTTCGAATTGGCGCGCGCCCTGATGCACAAACATCTCCGTGCCAGGAATGACCTGGATGCCTTTGGCCCGCGCCATTTGCACCAGGCGGGTCTCTGCAGGGTTATAAACCATCTCGAACAAATAACGCGTTCTCAGGTCAGACTCCTCTAATGGGGTCTGCGGGCGTGAGCCTTCCATTCCTACAGGAGTCGCATTGATAATTACGTCAAATTCGAGCTTCTTGAGATGAGCATGAGAAACATAGTGTGCGTGCGCCTGCCGCGCGAGCTTCTGCCCATTCTCTGCCGTGCGGTTCATCACCCAGACCTCGGCGTTGCGCTCCCTAAGTCCGAAGACAGCTGCGCGCGCCGCGCCTCCAGCTCCGATTACGAGGATCTTCGCTCCTGTCAGGTTGAGCCGTTGTTCCAGCGGGCGAACTACCCCCGCGACATCGGTGTTGAATCCGTAGAGCTTGCCATCCTGGGAACGAATCAGAGTGTTGCAGGCACCAATCTTGGTGCTGAGAGCGTCGGTCTTATCAAGATGTTCGATGATCTCCTGCTTCAACGGCATGGTGATGCTTAATCCTTGCATCGGCATCTCGCGGACGCATTTCAGCAGATCAGCAACATCAGAAGTCTGCAGGGGTACGTAGACAGCGTTGATGTTCTCCCGGCGAAACGCCGTATTCATCATTTCCGGGGATAACGAGTGCCCAATTGGATCGCCGGCGACGCCGTAAACCCTCGTTGCGGCGTCAACTGCGTCAATGCGAAATACATCCCGTAATACCCGGGCCGCCATTTGACCCGGTGCCGTTTCTGCCCCAGGTTCGGCCGATGCGAAAGTAAATGCGCTGCCGGAGCGGACGTTCAAGATGCGGCTAATGATGCCGCGTTCACCCATGCAAACACCCACAGTGCTAATCATGTCGCTGCGATGCTCCAGGAGGCGCATCATTTTCACGTTGTCCGAGAGCGACTTTGCTGTGGAGACGATCTTGATGTAGTCAGCGGGAAACTGATGCATTTCTTCCCAAGTCTCTTCGAGCTTCTTGGTGCCGCGAAAGTCGTGAAACGAGATCATGAGCCCGGCGTGTTGCCGCACGTTATGGATCTCTTGTGTTTTCAGAGCCTTTGCCGACTCCAGCTCAATATCCACAATTTGGCATCCGGCCGTCGCCGCCTTCAATAGAAGATCGACTTGCGATGCCACGGTTCCACGAAACTTGCCTCCATTGACCGCCCGCCGACAAGTTGCAACCAGGGTAATGTCGCGATGAAATCCAGCAAATTCCTTCAGCTTGGGCAGTATCAGGGCCGGCTTGGCAAGGTAATCTAAGCGTAACTCCAGCAAGGAGTTTTCGTTGGCAGCAGCCTCGATCTTTTCCATAAATTCCGCTGGATTCGAGGCAAAAAGGGCCACACATACACGAGGGAGCCGATGCCTCAGAAACCGCGCTGCATAGCTTGGAGTATCGCTTTTCATCAACTTACGCCGGACGGGCATATTAATGGTGCACAAGGGTAGATGCAACTCTAAAGCAACCAGGAGCTGAATCGACACACCTCTGCCGTATTCATCTGGTTACTACGCCCACGATTGACTGTCGGGTATGCTCGGCTACGTTGATGCGGACCTCGCGTTCGCGCGCCGCGGACCGTTTCCCGAGGGACATTCCCTAAAGTGCTCTTTTCCTGAGACTTGGCGTCCGCGAAGCTGGAGGACTATGAGAAACCGACTTGCTGCCGTTTTGCTTGTGGCTACCGCTGCGTTGGCCCAGGATCAGACCTCTACACCGACTCCGACGCAGAGCAATCCGCCGACCGAGCAACAGAACCAGCAGCAAACGGCTCCTCCGGCGCAGCAACCTCCGGCCGAACAGCCAGCCGCACAACAGCCAGCTGCACAACAGCCAGCTGCACAACAGCCGACTACACAACCTGAGACACAGCCTTCCCCAACTCAGCCGCCTGCGGTCCAGCAGCCACCGACTCCCGAGCCTGCGGCTCCGCAGCCTATCGCACCAGCAGAAGCTACATCGAAGCAGACCACGCCACAGCCCACTGTCTCCACAACGAACAAGCTGGAACGGTTTAACGGACCGACAATGTCTGAGGTGTACTGCGCGGGCTTCATTACGAAACAAGAAGTACGCGCCAGCGCCGTCGTTGTCGACGATTCGCACGCGCCAGAACAGGTGAGGGCCGCTGAAGGGTCATACATCTACCTGAAAGGCAGTGAGGTGGCGGAAGGCAAAGAATACCTTTTACTGCGCCATACTCACGATCCGAATCATACGCAATCGTTTCCGGGGCAGTTTGGTCTCTTGGCCAATTTGGGTGAAATGTACCAAGACCTGGGACGAGCAAAAGTGATCGCGGTGAGAAAGAGAGTCGCTGTCGCGCAGGTGGAGTCCGGCTGCTCAGAGATAATACCTGGCGACATTGCAGTTCCATTTCAGGAACGCCCGAGGCCGGAATTCAAGCAGACCAATTTCGAGCAGTTCGCTGTACCCAGTGGAAAGACCAAAGGGCGTGTTGTGATGGGGCGGGACCTGGACACCTTGGTGGGCTCACGGCGCATCGTTTATCTCAACGTTGGCGAGGCGCAGGGGGTCAAGCCGGGGGATTACTTCCGGGCACTTCGTGACTATGCATCCATCGCGGACAATCCTGCTGAATCGCTGCCATTCAAGGCTCCACCATACGATCCGACGCAGAAGAATCCGCCCAGCTTTCAATTCCGTGAACATGCCGACCAGCTACCCATTCGAGCAATCGGAGAAATGATAGTGCTGAGCACCACTCCGAATTCATCGGCTGCTCTTACGACCTATGCGCCTGAGGACATTCACCTCGGCGACACCATTGAGATGATCGACGCCGTACCTTTCCCGCCTCCTGCGGCTGAACCAACGACGGCAGCGCTGCCCCCGACGATCAGTTGCTCGGTGAACCGATCGACTATCCAAGTCGGGGAATCGGCAAACATTACTTGTAACGGCGTAGCCGAAGAAGGACATACGCTCGCTTACAGCTATCAGGCGAGTGCCGGACAGATCACGCCGCGCGACAGTCGAGCTACTTTAACTCCCAACGCTCCGGGTCCGATCACGGTGACCGCTACTGCGGTCGACGACCGTAACTTGTCGGCACAAACCACGGTAAATGTCGATGTGCAGTCAGCGCCTCTGTCCCCAACCAGCGCAGAGACCGCAGGCAGCCTTACTCCGAGCATGCTGAACGAGCTCATGTTCAAGCCCAATAGCAGCCGTGTGGATAATCGCGCCAAGGCAGAACTTGATGATGACGCCCTCCGCTTGCAGCGCGATGCGAACGCTACGCTGATTATCGAAGGATCGGCAAATCCGTCAGAAAACGATGCTGTAGCTCTGCAGCGTGCTGAAAATGCCAAGACCTACTTGACCCAGAGCAAGGGTATCGATCCGACTCGTATTCAGACTCGCGCGGCGCAAACCAAAACCGGAGCAAAGGTGGTAGTCATCATGGTTCCTGCCGGAGCTCCGCCACAACAATAGCTACAGCCATTGATCCAACAGCACGAGGAGATGAGTGTCGCGGGATGGCGTGACAAGACCACCGGCGATGTTTGATCGCATTGCTGAACTCTCCCTGCCTCTGCGCTGCTCCGTCTCCTGAAGCGAAACCTTTGTAAATCCGCCAACCTCTTCTGCAATTCTCCGAATCTCACTCAACGGAGATTTCAAGGGAGGACTTCAATCCATGGCAACAAAGAGTCGCAGTCATCGCTCCAGTTTGCGCAGTAGTAGCATCGGATCGCGTGGAAAAAAATCTTCACGCCGCAAATACAGCGCAAGCGCCGGCAGCGACGTAAAGCGCGAGATGCATGAGTTCAAACGGGGAAAACTGAAGTCCGGACGCAGCGGGAAAACTGTAAAAAGCCGCAAACAGGCAATTGCGATCGGCCTCTCGGAAGCGCGGCGCAAAGGCAAGAAAGTTCCCGCGAAGAGGGGCAGCTCTTCCTCAAGTCGCAAGGCCGCATAAGCCTTGGCAGCGCTGACCGATTGGAAGCCGTGACGAGACTGAGACAAGCGGAGACTGTCTAATAAGGAATTTTGTCCGGCTTTTTCTGCCAAGCCTCGAATGCCGCGAGCGCCTCATCGCGAAGAATCTGTTGCATGCGAACCGAGCGCTGCGAATTAGCGAGAGTAAGTTCGTGATAGATGAAAGCATCGTCAAAGCCGATGTTTGCGGCGTCGACGGCGGTGTTTGCGTAGTACACGCTCTTCGGACGAGCCCAATAAATGAGGCCCATGCACATGGGGCATGGCTCGCAGCTCGTGTACACATCGCATCCTGTGAGCTGAAATGTCTTCATCCTTCGGCAAGCAGCGCGAATGGCTATGACTTCGGCATGCGCGCTCGGATCGTTGGTGGCGAGTACCTCGTTCGCGCCCTCACCGACGATTTCGCCATCCTTAACCACAACGGCAGCGAACGGCCCGCCGTTCCCGGAATGAACATTGCGAATAGAGAGCTCAATCGCTCTCCGCATGAACTTTAGGTCCAATCCTCACCTGAGACACAAGAGTTGAGACGTTGCCACCGATTGTAAATCGCTCGCCTAGCGAGTGCTCTCTCATCCGCATGTCTCTGGCGCGAGTCGCGCCAACGTTTTGACGCTCGTGAGGCACGGAATGCTTCTTGCCGGATTGGGCTTTGCTGTCGGTCTTTGTTGCTGCTCTCGTTGCGGGGAGATTGCTTTCGGGATTGCTTCATGAGGTGCATCCCAGCGATCCATTCGTCACGATTGCCACTGCGGCATCATTAACGGCGGTCGCTCTCGCAGCATGCTATCTGCCGGCGAGACGAGCGGCGAAGGTCGATCCCGTGGTGGCACTCCGGCATCAGTGAAAGTTCGTAACGCTGAACTCCTGCGCCGATCGCATTCCCATTTGAGCGCTGGAGGCGGGAGCGCCGTCCGACGTTCCTGCGCTTTGACCCGTGCTATAGTAACCGCACTTTCTGGTCTCAACCCCGCAGCGGCCACAATGGGCCTGCTGGGGCTTCAGCGGCGGAATCCGCGGCCCAGAGCGAAGGTATGTCCACCAGCTCGATCAGCAAGCCAGCGGCTAGTTCGACGCTTCGCGTCCTCCCCTTGCTGGTGTGCTTCGATGAAGAAGTCGAAGTTCGACGCAATCTCGTCGATATCCCACGTTATCGGCGTATCTCATTTGAGAGTTCGCTTAAGCTTCCGTCAGAGGTAGAACGGATCATCATCAGCGGCAATGAATCGCTATTGATCCGCTTCTATGACGAAATCCGCAAGCCGACTTGTCGCCTGGTTGCGCTTACTGATCAGCGCTTTCATGATCCCCGCGTCGATGCGCTGGTCTACGCCTATCTTCCGGCGAACACCCCTCATGCGCTGCTGGAGCGCACGGTTGACAACGCCCTCGATCACATCCACCTGATCCATGTGCGCGAACAGATCAACGAGCGGTTGCGCGGAGTCACGCGCGAGATTCAGGAGCTCAACAAGATCGGCGCCGCTCTCTCCGCAGAACATCATCTTGACCGCCTGCTCGAACTGATCCTCACGAAGAGCCGTCACATTACGAATGCCGACGCCGGTTCGCTTTACCTGGTCGAATCGGCGCAGGAAGAGAGGCGGCTTGGACCGCATCATGCGACACTGCCGGCAAACGCAGATGGCGCGAGTGGGTTACCTGCCGCTGCGCTGGTGAAAGAAGAAGAGGACGAAGAGCTGAAGCACCAACGCTTGCGTTTCAAGCTCGCACAAAACGACTCCATAACCATCCCATTCCGGGAAACAACATTGGAGCTGAACCACAAATCGATAGCCGGCTATGTCGCGTCGACGGGCGAGATCGTAAACATAGAGGACGCGTACCACATCACGCCGGAAATTCCTTACAGCATCAACCGCAAATTCGACGAGGACTCAGGATACCGCACCAAGTCAATTCTGGCGGTTCCACTTCGGGACCAGAAAGACCACATCGTCGGCGTGCTGCAGTTAATCAACGCCAAGCGTGACGGAAAAGCGCGGCTCGATTCCCTCTCTGCCGTTAAAGAACAGGTGGTCTCCTTCAATGGCCGGCAGCAGGACATCGTCGCATCACTCGGGAGCCAGGCTGCAGTCGCCGTCGAAAACAGTCGCTTGTACGAGTCCATCCAGAGGTTGTTCGAGGGCTTCGTGCGCGCGTCAGTTATCGCGATTGAAGCACGTGATCCTACGACTTCAGGCCATTCCTTCCGTGTCGCGAACTTGACCGTCGCCCTCGCCGAGGCGGTGCAGCGCATCGAAACCGGTCCGTATGCCGACTTGCGTTTCACGCGAGAAGAAATGCGCGAGATTCGCTATGCCTCGTTGCTGCACGACTTCGGCAAAGTCGGCGTACGCGAGGAGGTGCTGGTCAAGGCCAAGAAGCTTTATCCGGCGCAACTCGATTTAGTAAAGCAGCGCTTCGAGTTCGTGAAGCGCTCCATGCAGGCCGAAAAGCTGCAGAAGCGACTCGACTACGTGCTCGAAAAGGGCCGCGACGAGTATATGGCGAAGCTGGGCGTGTTCGACGAGGAGTTGAAGCAGCAGATCGAG
Organism: Terriglobales bacterium; assembly: GCA_035567895.1. Classification (NCBI taxonomy): domain Bacteria; kingdom Pseudomonadati; phylum Acidobacteriota; class Terriglobia; order Terriglobales; species Terriglobales bacterium. The sequence goes on from DATMPC010000013.1 coordinate 111,750, forward strand.
GAGGTTGACCGTTTCTTCTCGGTGATCCTCAAATCGGACGAACCAACGGTGTTGCCGGAAGGGAACTTCGAGAGGCTGCTCGATATCGCTGCTCGGCACTACCGCGACTTTGAAGGCGACGAGAAGCCGCTTCTTACACCCGACGAGGTGCGCCTGCTCTCGATCCGTAAAGGTTCACTCGACGAGAACGAACGCCTGCAGATCGAGTCGCACGTGGTGCACACAGTCAATTTTCTGCAGCAAATTCCATGGACGTCGGAGATACGCAACATTCCCGAAATTGCGCGCGGCCACCACGAAAAGCTGAACGGTCTTGGCTACCCATACAAGCTCTCCGCCCCGGAGATTCCCGTGCAGACGCGCATGATGACCATTTCAGACATTTTCGACGCGCTTTCCGCAGCCGATCGTCCTTACAAGAAATCGGTCGACCTCGAACGTGCTCTGCAAATTCTCGGATATGCGGTGAAAGACGGGGAACTCGACGCCTCACTCTTCCAGGTCTTTTTGGATGCCAAGGTGTATGAGAAGTGGAAAGTCGAACCGCATCGGTACTAAGAAGGCTGCTAGCTCCGATCCGTTTCACGCCTGAAGGCCTAAGTGGCTTCCGCTAGTCGCCGCCAGCCGCTTCTGTCATAATCTCCCGTCATGTGGGACGCAGTAACCCATCTCTTTGCCCGCTTGGTCACCCTCGCCTGGTTTGCGGGTGCAGTTCTCATGCTCATTACGATTCCGGCCTGTATCTACAAGATTTTTTCTGCGCTATGGGAGACAGATGATTTTGAAGAGGAACCGGGCCTGCAGAATTCAACTCGCACCTCGAGAAACATTCCTGAAAAGTTCTAAAGAGCGAGACTTGGGCTTACGAGTTTTTCGTTGCCTGGGTTCCCCTCTCACCAGTGATGACGCATTCCATCTCGAACAGCATTGCCTACTGCGATGATGCATCCAAATAGGGCCCCGAAGCTCCATAGCGAGCCGATCACTCGACCGAGTCTGAGTGTAAAGCGTCCATACGGTTTGAGGTAAGGATTGAACTGATCCCAGAAGGCTCCGGGATTGCGGCAAATCCAGACGCCAAGCACCAGGATCCCGAAACATGCCGTTGCCAGTTCCAAGTCTACCAGCAGGCCGGCATGCATGAGGGAGTCGGGAATCATGCCTTTATTTCATCGCGCCCTCCGTAAGTAACAGCTCAAGACCACATAAGGAATTCATAAAGAGGAATTCCGACAACGTGTATTCCTGACAGGGGTCGATTGTGGAGGCTATGAGCGGAGTGTCTACCCCACCTCGACTAAGCCATACCGACGCTGCCAATGCGTCTTCAGGTGAAACATCACAGTGTTGCGTTCAGTCTTGGAAAGGGGAACGCCTTTTTCTTCGACGACGCGTTGGGCCTCCGCACGGGCTAATTCCAGGAGCTTGCGATCGCGGATGAGATTTGCCACCCGAAAGCTGGGGGCGCCTGCTTGCTTTGTGCCAAAGAATTCGCCTGGCCCGCGAAGCTCGAGATCGAGTTCGGCGATGGCGAATCCGTCCTGTGTGCGCAGCATGGCGTCGAGCCGCTGCTGTCCTTGTGGAGTGATCTTGCCGCCGGTCATCAGCACGCAGTACGACTTGTTCGATCCGCGTCCAATGCGCCCCCGCAATTGATGAAGCTGGGACAGACCGAAGCGTTCTGCATGCTCGATGACCATGACCGTAGCGTTCTGTACATCAACTCCGACTTCAATGACTGTAGTCGCGACAAGGACGTCGATGTCCCCGCGCTGGAAGCGCGCCATGACCAGCTCTTTCTCGTCGGAAGAGAGACGCCCGTGCAACAGTCCAATGCGCAAGTCAGGAAAAACCTTCTTGCGGAGCTCCTCGTACATCTCTGTGGCGGACTTCAGGCTGACGTTCTTTGTTGGCGTTGGCTCTGGCATGCCCGCGAAGGACGCTTGTTTCAGACGCGCGAGCGCCCGAGCGGAACCCGGCGCCCGCGGATCGATAGCACCGGGACGCCTCGTTGCGAATCGTTTTTGCGCCGAGGCTTGGGTTCTGGCGCTTCCTCGCCGAGCGACTGTGCCCGAAGTTCCGGCTTCTTGCTGGTTGGCGTCACGAGCTAACAGATCATCTTCTTCTCCGGCGCTTTCAATCACGGGATAGACAACATAAGCTTGCCGGCCGAGCACGACTTGCTTGCGCACGAAGTCCCAAACCTCAGATGCACGCTCCCCGGAGATCGAACGCGTCGTGATCGGACTGCGCCCCGGCGGAAGTTCGTCGATGATACTGATATCAAGATCGCCGTAAAGCGTGAGGGCAAGTGTGCGCGGAATAGGAGTCGCGGTCATGACGAGCACATCAGGCTCATAAAGATCGGGTGATCGGGCGGGTTGAGAATCGGGTGATCGGGTGATCGGGTGATCCGGTGAAGTACCAGCCGAAGTAGATCTGCGTTTATCCCTTGAATCTGCGTTCATCTGCGTGGGAAGTTGCTGTTGACTTTCGGCCGGGGTGTTATCGCTCGGCTTACGCATCAGGCGCCAGCGCTGCATTACGCCGAAGCGATGCTGTTCGTCGACTACGATGAGTCCCAATTTGGCGAACTCTACTTTTTCTTCAATTAGCGCGTGCGTGCCGATCACCAGTTGAGCATTGCCCTGGGCGATATGACGACGAGTTGCCCGCTTGCGGTCTTCCTCTAGCGATCCTGTCAGCAGCACAACGCGATAGCCTTGCTCTTCCAGTAGCTTGCGAGCGCCCAGATAATGCTGAGTGGCGAGGATCTCGGTAGGCGCCATCAGCGCCGCTTGATAGCCATTCTCGATGGCAATCACCGCTGCCTCGAGGGCCACCAAAGTCTTACCTGATCCGACGTCGCCCTGTAGAAGGCGCCGCATCGGAACAGGCGTTTGCATATCGTTTGCGATCTCGCCCAGAACCTTCTTCTGCGCATTCGTCGGTCGAAACGGCAGAAAGCGTTTGATGGAATCCCGTACGCGGTCGCTCAATTGGAAGTTGATACCAGTGCGCCGGCGCAAATTGCGCCGTTTGAGTTCGAGTCCAACCTCGAGAAAAAACAATTCCTCAAAGATGAGGCGGCGATGTGCCGGTGTGCAGCGCGCTTCAAGATTCGCGAAGCCTTCTCCTACTTCCGGAAAGTGGGCCTGCTGAAAAGCGTCGCGCCGTGAAATGAGCTGCATCTGTTCGCGTACGCCCCGGGGGATACCGTCTGGAATCTCGGGAGAGAGCTCCTGCAAAACACGGTGAAGCACATTGCGAAACCAGCGTGAATTCAGTTTGCCGATTGCTTCGTACACGGGGACGATGCGCCCCATTTCGACCGATTGCTCCAGGCGTTCTTCGAGCAGGCTCTCTGGCTCGTCCTCGTGTTGTCCAAGAACTTCGATCTGCGGCTGCATGAGTTGCAGTCGGCCCTTTGAGGATTTTCCCCATCCCTCCTCAACTTTGCCGTACAGCGCAAGCATCTGGCCCGGCTTGAAGCGGTCGCGCAGGTAGGCCCCGTGGAACCAGGTGCAGACGATCGTCTTCATCCCCTGTCCGACAACCAGTTCAAAGATGGGTATTCCACTTTTGGTTCGGTAGAGATGCGAATTGCGCACTTCCCCAATCAGCGTGGCAGACTCACCGACGCGCAGCTCTGAGATCGCACGCGGGTTGGCTCGGTCCTCATAGCGGAACGGCAAGTAGTAGAGCAGGTCCTCAGCAGTAGAGATCCCCTTTTCGCCAAGGATGGACGCGGCACGGGGACCAATGCCTTTCACGTTTTGGACGGGGGTGTGGAGTTCAAGCATGAAGGACAGAACATTTAATCATGGAGAGCCAGAAGGATCGGGTGATCGGGCCATCGGGTGATCGGGTGAAGTAAGAACGGCTGAGCATTGGCCCTCCACGTACTGTCATTCCGAAACGCCTGGTCTTGGCGCGAGGAATCTGCTGTTTGGCGTCATTGCAGAAGCAGATCCCTCACTTCCTTCGGGATGACAGTAAAGGGGGAACGTTTCGGGGAAGAATTGGCTCGAACAAACCGCATCGAGGACCAAGGAGCGTCAGGCGGGTTGTACTTCACCCGATGACCCGACCACCCGATGGACCGATTACCTTATGTGCGGACTTTGCGGCGTTGTGCCATGAGCTCGTTTGGTCTGGTTCACGACCTGCACGTCGAACTCCACGGGAATGCTCTTAGGAGGGAAGCAGGCGTTGTCGCTGCATGCCTGGTATCTCAACTGGCCGTGAACCGTAAAGTTGCCTGTGCTGGCGTTCTTGGTGGCGCTCATCTTTGCTTTTACGGCGAAATCGTCTGAGTAGACGTTCAACTTCTCACTAGGATCGAAAGGGAAGCTTAAGTCTTTTCCCGGAGGATAGGTGATACTTCCGGCCGCCAAGTCAGTAGGGGGCTCAAGCTTGAGTGTCGTAGGGATCAAGAGTTCCGATTTGGGTTGATTTGAATTGACGTGAAAGCCTTCCTTGACTTTGAAACGCAGCTCTACGTCAGCGGGCTTGCCCGGAGTAACCGTCACGGGCGATGCACCCTCGAAGGTGACATAGACGCGCGGCGCATCGGCAGCGAAGAGTGGCGCAGCAAGCAATGTAAGTACGAGGCAGACTCTCTTCACGCGATTGACTCCCTGATGCTGGATGCTCGGGTTACCGATGACAGCGCCTTAGACTATCCAACCCCGATTTGCGAGTCCAGGCGGCGCTACGATGTCGCCTTCCCGCGGCTACTCGCCGTTTCCGCTTCCGACTTCCCCTCAGCGAGTGATTTCTTGATGTTGTCTTCAATCTCGCTGCGGCTTACGAGTCCCAACGCTGAATCAATGATTTTGCCGCTGCGATCGATGTAGTACGTGGCGGGAAGGCCGACGGCGCCATAAGCATCACCAACGGCATCCTGTCCTTGCAGGATCGTGTAGTTCACGCCCATTTCCTTGGCGAACTTTTCGATCTTGTCTTTTCCGGAATCGTCGAGCGCAACTCCGACTATTTCGAATCCTTGTGGCCCGTATTGTTTTTGCAATTCCACCAGCCAAGGCATCTCTACCTTGCAGGGGCCACAGAATGTCGCCCAAAAGTTAAGGAGCACAGCCTTGCCACGGAAATCGGAGAGCTTTACCTGCTTGCCTTGAAGGTCCTGGAGAGTGAAATCGGGGGCTTGCTTGCCTTTGGCCTCGGCGGATGAGATCGGCTCAGGGTTACCGATCATTGGCGAGACCTTTGGTCTGCTTGAATTTCTTACCCCGGCAAAGATCATTACGGCGACCACAAGTGCGATAACCACGACGGCAGCAGCGTTACGTTTCACTACGAGATACCCCCAAACAAAATCATCTCAGTTTCATTTTCATAATGCAAAACGGTTTAGGAAGCCCAGGTAACCAGCAAGAGCCCCAAAGTGGCGAGTCACGAACAACGTTCCGACAACGATGAGAAGCACTCCACTGGCGACTTCCACGGCATGGAGATGCCGGCGAAAACGATTGTAAAAAGCCAGGAAGCGCTCGATTCCGAGCGACGTGAGCAGGAACGGAACAGCCAATCCCAGGGAGTAGATCGCCAGAAGCAGGATCCCTTTTGACACCGTTCTCTGTGATGCGGCGATAGTGAGGATGGCAGCCAGAATCGGTCCGATGCACGGAGTCCAGCCAAAGGCGAAGGCAAAGCCGACCAGGAATGATCCCCATGCGCTCTTGCCAGTACCTACACTGTGCATCCGCTTGTCTGCATAGAGTGCGCTGATCTTCAAAATGCCGGTCAGGTGCAGGCCGAAGATGATGATGATCGCGCCGGCGATCTGGCCCATTAACCCTTTGTATTCGCGCAGCACACGTCCGACGGAAGTGGCTGCAGCGCCGAGCATGACAAATACCAGCGTGAACCCCAAGACGAATGTCAGGGAGTTCATCATGACGGCGCGCATGCGGCCAGCGTTGTGCTCCGTCTGCAGCTGATCCACGGAAGCTCCGGAAATGAGCGAAATATACCCCGGGACGAGTGGGAGGACGCATGGAGAGAGAAACGAGGCAAGTCCCGCAACGAAAGCTGCTAATGCCAATGGGAGACTTTGCATAGACGCAATTCTACAAGACTGGAATCCGGGAATAGTTCATTCTTGGGCTGTGATTTGGATTCCACAAACCCAGAAAAGGCTACACGAGAATAACGCAGTCCTGCGAGGTTTGGACTGAAAAATTGCGGGTCGAATTGTACCCATTATGGGAAATTTCCGACTCCAGGAGGGCCAAAGTGTCTGCTACTGCCTCTAGTACCCTTGCACCCCTTTCGTTGCGTGACGTCCTTAAAATCTCCGGTTTCAAACGGTTGTGGCTGGGACAACTGGTGAGCATTCTCGGCGATTTTCTTGCCGTCTTCGGGGTGATTAACCTGATCACCTTCAAGTGGCATGGGACCCCACTTCAAGTGACCAATGTAATGATCGCCTTCATCATCCCCATGGCCACCGTGGGACCGCTGGCGGGCGTATTCGTCGATCGCTGGAACGTAAAGCGGACGATGATTATCAGCGACCTTATCCGCGCAGTGCTCATTCTGGGCCTGGTTTTCGTTACGCGCTTGGAGCAGATCTACGTGCTCTTCTTCCTGGTAAGCACGGTATCGAGCTTCTTTGCCCCATCGCAGTCGGTGACGCTGCGCACTCTGGTCCCGCTGAACGGGCTGATGTCGGCCAATGCGCTCATGTCGCAAGCCTTCTACACCATGCGTATCATTGCCCCTGCAGCGGCGGGTCTGCTGGTGTACTGGCTTGGTTACAACTCGTGCTTCTATCTGGACACGGCCAGTTTTGTCTTCTCCGCGGCAATGCTTTCTACGATCGCTATCGTGCGCATGGTCAACGCGCAAGCCACCGCGGAAAAGACTGTTGGCTCGCTGATAAAGGATTACACCGCGGGATCACGGTTCATCCTCACCCACCCGGCGATCTCGTTCGTGATGATCGCGATGATGACTGCGATGTTTGTGCTGAGCTGCTTCAGTCCGCTGATCTCAGTCTATGTCCGCGACCAGCTCCATGCCGGTACACGCTCATTCGGAATCATCAGCGCGATGATTGGAGTAGGGCTGATCGTCGGCACGCAGGTTGTGAGCGCGGTCGCTAAAGGGTTCTCGAAAAAGCATGTGGCCTTATGCGGACTGTTCGGGCTGTCGTTTGCTACTTTTGTGCTCGCCTTGTTTCAGACTGCGTGGCTCGCCGGAGTGAGCATGTTCGGGATCGGTTTCGCAATAGCGTTCATCATTGTTCCTGCACAGACACTCATGCAGCAGGAAACACCGCATGACATGCTGGGCCGTGTGAGCAGCAGCTTTATGGCTGTGTTCTCGCTCTCGCAGTTGCTGGGACTGCTGCTCTCGGGTGGGCTAGCCAACTCGATCGGAGTGCGCCATTTGTTCATGTCGAGCGCAGTGCTGCTGGTTGTGGTGTCGGGAATGGGATATTTGTGGCTGCGAGACGACAAACCAGGAGACCAGAAGGCAGTTGCTGCGGCGGGTTAGAAATGAGCTTTCGGCGATCGGCATTCGGCGTTCGGCCAAAAAATGCGTACGGTAGGCTTTTCCACCGTGGCGAATACGGCGAACTGGCCGAAAGCCGACAGCCGATCGCCTAGATTTGTTTCCGTGGAACTGCCTCTTGTCGCGAAGGTGGCGGTTGCCGTCGTTCTCCGGTGAACATGCGATCGATTCCGAGTCTCAGGGGAGTACCACTGTGCAGGCCGCTCCAGCGCTCCGAAACCACAATGGAATTTCCGGGGTTTTGCGGATCGTACTTTACTGATGTCGGAACTCCGATACGGCAGTTATGCAGATCGACGAACTGGCGTAGATGGGTTACATCCTGCGAGGCCTCGTACTGCACGCCCGCGACGTCGTAGTTGTAGATGAGAAGCTGAGACGCGTTCGGTTCATCGGCATTTAGCTCCGCCACGTCGATCACCGTGCCATCGACAAGCCGGCCTATGCGGTCGAGCAGCTCACGACGCTCGCGTTCGTGGTCCGCCGCAGACTTCTTGCGGCGGGTCGCGAAACGTAGCACCGCAAGCCCACCAAGAACGATGACGCCGCCGGCGATCGCGTAGAGACGGAGAGCGGTCAACATGACTTCCTTAAGACCGGAGAGGCCAGACCAAACGAAAACAGACCTAGCGTTCGCAGATGGCTAACCGGAGGATACTTAAGCTTACCGCGAACCAGCAACTTCTACCTATCGAGGGAAGCACCTATTACTATCGGGCGATCGGGCCATCGGGTGATCGGGTGAAGTGCAGCAAGAAACAATTGTGTGATTTGGCGATTTCGTGATTGTGCGATTTTCAAATCACGAAATTACAAAATCGCGAAATCACAAAATTTTCTTATCATGTACGCTTGCTCGTTCTCTCCATCCTTGTCCTGTCCATATGGCTCTATCTGCTGTTTTTTCATGCCCAATTCTGGCGGGTCGACCGGCTCCACTTGCCGGAATCTGCAACTCGCGATGCGAGACGAGTCGCAGTTGTGATTCCCGCGCGAGATGAAGCCGATGTTATTGGCAGGGCTGTGGGTTCGCTATTGCGTCAGGACTTCACGGGAGAGATTCGGCTGTTCGTTGTGGACGATAACAGCTCCGACGGCACTGCCAATGCCGCGCGAGCTGCTGCTGGTTCGCTCGGGCTTGCTGAAAAGCTGGTGGTGATAAGCGGTTCAGCATTGCCCGCCGGCTGGACCGGCAAAGTCTGGGCAATGCAGCAGGGCTGGCAGGCTGCGAGAACTTTCCAGCCGGATTTCGTGCTGCTAACCGATGCCGATGTCGAGCATGGGCCCGACAATCTCGCGCGACTCATCACACAATTGGAGCTGGGGTCATTCGATCTTGCCTCGGTAATGGTGAGACTACGCTGTCATACGGTCGCAGAGAAGTTTGCAATTCCCGCCTTTGTGTACTTCTTCTTTCTTCTCTATCCTCCGGGGCGAGTTGCGAATCCGCGCAGCCGAGCAGCAGGTGCTGCGGGTGGATGTGTGCTGATTTGCCCGGAGACTTTGGAAAAAGCCGGAGGATTCGAATCCATTCGCGGCGAGATTATTGATGACTGCAGTCTGGCTGCGCGTGTGAAGAAGGCTGGAGGGAGACTATGGTTGGGTGTGAGTCAAAACACGCGCAGCATTCGCGGCTACACAACTCTCTCAAGCCTTCGCGACATGATCTCGCGCACTGCGTTCAACCAGCTTCGGCATTCATGGCTGTTGCTGATTGCGTGCGTCGCCGGGATGTTGCTTACTTTCGTCGCTCCGCTCGCGATGGTGTGGGCAAAAAACAGGACGGCGGGTTGGATTGCTGCCACTGCATGCCTCGTGATGTTTGCGAGCTACGTGCCCGTGCTCAGGTTGTACAAAGTAAATCCTCTTTCGGCAGTCACGCTGCCGTTTGCCGCAATCTTTTACATGTCCGCAACCGTTCACTCAGCGGTGAACTATTGGCGAGGAAAAGGTGGTGGGTGGAAAGGAAGAGCGCAGGATCTGCCATCGTCTTCGTAGAGACGTCCACCTCGGCGGACTATTTCTTTGATATTTGCGGTATCAAGAAAGAATTTTATTGCCTTATTACCTCTTCGACTCGCTCAGAACGGCGAGCGTCTTCTTTATCTCAGCTGTCGTCCAGCGGCCCTCAGGAACAACAAAATTGGTGAGCGTTCCAAGGCCAGAGATGTTCACTTCCACGCGATTATCCGCCTTGAGCGGGCCAACTCCAGCAGGGGTTCCCGTGAGAATGAGATCGCCAGGAAGCAGCGTCATCACCCTGCTGATGTAGCGAATTACCGCCTGCAACGGGAATATGAAGTCTCGGGTATTGCCCTTCTGCCGTACCTGACCGTTCACGCGGGTCTCAAGATCCAGTGCCTCAGGACTCACTTCATCGCTCACGAACGGACCGACAGGACAAAAAGTATCGAAGCCCTTGCCACGCGTCCACTGGCCATCACTCTTCTGCAGATCACGCGCTGTGACGTCGTTGGCGCAGGTGTATCCACGAACAAATGAGAGTGCCTCCCTTTCTGTGGCGTTGCGGCACTTCTTTCCGATCACGACAGCGAGTTCTCCTTCGTAGTCCACACGCTCCGAGATCTGCGGCATCACGATCTGGCCTTCGGGCGCAAGCAAGGAAGACGGTGGCTTGAGGAATATGAGGATATCGGCCGGGACCTCATTGCCGAGCTCCTTAGCGTGCTCGCGATAATTGCGTCCGACGCAGACGATCTTTGACGGATTCACCGGCGGCAGCAAGCGTGCTTCGTTCAGGGGGATTGGCTGCATCTCCTCTTCGCGGAAGATGCAGGCATGATCTTCTTCAGGCGGAGGAATGCGGCGAACGATTACATCCTCGCCGCCCTGGGTTTGAACTTCGCCGTATTGCGGCCCGTCGGAGGTAGGGAACTTACAGTAGCGCATGGAATAGAGCTTAAAGTTTGAGCGTAAAAATAGAAACAGTATGTGGCACAGCCGCCCTCGGCTGTGGCTCTGCCCAAGGTCCGCACTGGCGAGAATGCTGTTGTCCGAAAAAAGAGTTTGTCCCGTTGTCCCGCGGCCCTGGGGTTCAGGACAGCGGGACAAACTAAAAGACCCCACCTAAGTCGCTTATTTTTATCGGCTTAGACGCGAAATGCATTTCGGGACAAAAGCGTCAGATTTGCCGCGCTGTCCCGGCGAGTTTTGGGGCTAACGACCTTGGGCGGAGCCACAGCCGAGGGCGGCTGTGCCACAAGACTCAAAGCTCAAGAGTGTCTCATTTCGGAACCTGTTCTGAGGCTTCTTCCGAGCGCTTACTCTCGTTGCCGCGTTCGTCGATTGCGGAAACCGAATAGAAATACGTGTTGCCGGGCTGTACCGTCTTGTCGCTGTAAGCGGGAGCTGTGAGAGGCTGCTGGTTCAGCTTGGTCACGGCCGAGTCGTTCTGGAGGCGTCGATAGACAAAGTAACCCGCAAGATCGCGATCCATGACGGGATTCCAGGTGAGATCGATTAAGGGCTGCTGTCCAGCTAGTTGGCCGGAGAAGACAGCCTGTACTTGCGTAGGAACAGCGGGCGGGAAGACATCATGAACAACCACTTCGACTGGTGCGGTGGCCGCACCATCGAAGACTACGGTGCTGCCGTTGAGGAGTTTTGCCGATCCCGCGATCACTACACGATAAGAGTAGGTTTTTTCCCACGCAAAGTTCTCGTCACGAAGCTCAACGTTCGCGGCTTCGCCGGGAGGTAATTCAATCATTCGCCGTGCGACCGTACTCTCCTGTGGCGCGTCCTTTTCGCTGCGGCGCAGCTCGAGAGTCTGTGTTAGTCCTTCATTCCGAGGAGTGACATTGGCGGTTACTACCACGGCGTCGGGTGTGAGCTGGCTAGTGGGACTCCCATTCAGCTTCGATACTGCCGCCGTTGGGACTTGCACTTGATTTGAAAGGCCGGCGTTGCGGCCACGGTCGTTATCAACCTCGACCGCGAAGGTGGCGTAATCCGCTGGCCCAGTAGTTTCGGTGGGTACCGGCGTGATCGCATTGGCAGTCTTTTGCTTTGCCGGAGTCGCGAGCGTTGCGATTACGTTGCATTGTGCGGCTTGCTCGATTCGTGGCTGATTGATCGCGCGACAGATCTTGGTTTGTCCGCGATGGCGGAAGGTTGCGCCGTCAGTGGTTTCTGTAGGGATTGTCCACGTAAGAGCGATCTGGTCGCCGGTACGTGTGGCTTTCAGATCAGAAACTGGCTTGGCCAGATTCAACGACGGCGGCTGAGGTGGGCCCGGAGTGCCACAACCAGATACAAAAGCAAGCACCAACGTCGGGAGACAAAGCCGTTTCGCCGAGGTCGCGCGCATGAATCAATCAGCGTAGCAGAACAGGCGATAGGCAATAAGCGATAGGCAATAGGCCAGGCTTTCTCCGTTAATCAGGGTCAGAGAGTCGCAAATGGATCACCTATTGCCTATTGCCTATCGCCTATTGCCTAATGAAAGCAGTGGAATCGCCCGTCCAAGTTCAGGAGCCGCAATCGTCTACTGCAGCCGACAACGCCTCTGCAGCAGGCAAGATGTTGTTCGACTTCTGGTATCCGGCGCTCCTGAGCCGGGCTTTGCGCGGCACAAAACTCGTCAAAGCGACGCTCCTGGGACAGCCATTGGTGCTCGGACGCGACGCCAATGGCCTTGCTTTCGCCATGAAGGACATCTGTCCGCACCGTGGAATTCCACTCTCGTGCGGCCGAATTGAGGGCCAAAACCTCGAGTGTTGCTATCACGGATGGAAGTTCAATGTGCACTCCGGCACCTGCACCGAGATCCCCTCGCTTACTTCAGACTCCAAGATAAAGCCGGAAAAGATCCACGCTACGCACTATCCATGCGAAGAACGCAATGGATACGTGTGGGTTTTCATGGCTGAATCGCGCAGTTCTGGCGCCAATCCTGCATCGGTTCCGGAGCTTCCGCTGCCACCTGGAAGGCATAAGATCACGCATTTATCTGCGGAATTGCCATGCAATGTGGACCATGGAGTCATCGGATTAATGGATCCAGCGCACGGTCCATTCGTTCATCAGTCGTGGTGGTGGCGCACCCGGCACAGTATCCACGAGAAAGAAAAGACCTTCGAGCCCATCGCAATGGGCTTTCGGATACGGACGCACACACCTAGCGCCAACAGTGGAGCGTACAAATTGCTGCGTTTTTATGGCGATTCGGTCACGACTTCGATCGAATTTACGCTGCCAAATATCCGGGTTGAGCAGATTCGGATCGGCGATAAATGGGTTATAAACCGCGCTGTAGTGACGCCAATCGACCAGAATCGCAGCCGAATAGACTTCGTGGCGGCCTGGAATATCTTCTTCTGGGTGCCGTTTGTGAAGCCTATCTTCAACGTTTTTGCGCGTAAATTCATTCGTCAGGACCAGTCCACGATGGAGTTACAGGCGCAAGGACTACGCTTTAATCCACCATTAATGCTCATTGACGACGCCGATAAGCTCGGCAAATGGTACTTCCAGCTCAAGAATGCGTACCTTCAGGCCAAGAAAAATGGCTCGGAAATGCAGCATCCGATGGCTGGTCCGGTCACGTTAAGGTGGCGTAGCTAGTGATTCAAGGTCGTTCTGCGTCAACTTTCCGGCGCTCTCTGCTCAACAAAATTGGCTTTCCGGTCTTCAAGATAAGCCTTCAGGTTTCTTAAACGCCCCTTTACGGCGTCACTATTCGAGCTTTCGCGCGCCGTTTCGCGTCACTTCCGCGACATTTTTGACTCGCAATAATCAAAATTTGGGGCGTTAAAAACACAATTTTGGGGCAGCTATTCCGGATATTTGATACAGTGGCGGGCCTGCGGCAAACAAATCTCGGGCCCTTGCTCACCCCCGAATAGGCTCGTTTGAGCGTTCCGTTCGCAAGATGACGGGAGCCCCACTTTCGCGTAGGATTTCCGCGCCGAAAGCCCGGACAATTTAGTCGCTCCTGGAGGACTCCGTGGACTCGAAACAACTCGACCAGCTTTGCGTCAACACCATCCGCACGCTCAGCATGGACGCCGTGCAGCAAGCCAACTCCGGGCATCCGGGCACACCGATGGCGATGGCGCCTGTGGTTTACACGTTATGGAACCGGGTGCTGCGCTTTGATCCCGACGATTGCATCTGGCCCAATCGCGATCGTTTCGTCCTCTCCATCGGACACGCGTCGATGCTGCTGTACTCCATCCTGCACCTGACAAACGTGAAAGCTGTTGATTCCAACTACGAACAAGTCGGAAAACCGACTGTCACGATTGATGACATCAAGCGCTTCCGCCAGCTCGACAGCAAGTGTCCCGGACATCCGGAATATCGCTGGACTTCCGGAGTAGAAACAACTACAGGCCCACTCGGACAGGGAGTGGCCACCAGTGTAGGCATGGCGATCGCCGGCAAGTGGCAGGCAACATACTTCAACCGGCCCGATTTTGAAATGTTCAACTATCGCGTCTACGCGCTCTGCGGCGACGGATGCATGATGGAAGGCATCTCCAGCGAGGCCGCGTCGCTTGCCGGTCATCTGAAGCTCTCGAACCTCTGCTGGGTATACGACAACAATCACATCAGTATCGAGGGCAACACTTCACTCGCTTTTAGCGACGACGTCGCGACTCGTTTCATGGCTTACGGCTGGAACGTCACTCGTGTGGGTGACGCCAACGACCTCGAAATGCTCGAGCGCGCCTTCGGTATCTTCCACAAGAGCACCGACCGTCCAACGTTAATCATCGTGGACAGCCACATCGGATATGGCGCTCCGAACAAGCAGGACACGAGCGGCGCTCACGGCGAGCCGCTCGGAGAAGCGGAAATAAAGCTCGCAAAGCGCAATTACGGTTGGCCCGAAGACGCGAAGTTCCTGGTGCCGGACGGGGTGATGGACCACTTCAAGTCCGGAATCGGGAAACGTGGGGGAGAGCAGCGCCTGGCGTGGAGTCAAAAATTCGAGCAGTACAAACAAAAATATCCACAGCTTGCCGATCATCTCGACAAGATGCAGCGCCGCAAGCTTCCCGATGGATGGGACAAGGACATCCCTGTATTCCCCGCCGATCCCAAGGGAGTCGCCGGCCGCGATTCATCAGCAAAGGTTTTGAACGCGATCGCGAAGAATATGCCCTGGCTCATCGGTGGATCGGCCGACCTGGCGCCGTCTACGAAGACACGCCTCACCTTCGACGGCGCCGGCGACTTCAGCGCCGACAACTATGGCGGACGCAATTTCCACTTCGGCATCCGCGAACACTCGATGCACTCGATTTTGAACGGACTATCAACTTCAAAACTTCGTCCGTTCGGCTCGCAGTTTCTCATTTTCAGCGACTACGCTCGCACCTCGATTCGCCTGAGTGCCATTATGGAGCTGCCCGTGATTGACATCTTCACCCACGACTCCATTGGAGTCGGCGAAGATGGACCGACTCACCAGCCCATCGAGCAACTCGCGTCGCTGCGTGCCATTCCGGGACTCATCACCTTCCGGCCGGCAGATGCCAACGAAGTGGCTGAAGCGTGGAAGGTGACGATGAAGCTCACCTCCGAGCCTGTGGCCATGATCCTCTCGCGCCAGACCTGCGCGACCTTCGATCGCAGCAAGTATGCCGCAGCCACAGGAGTCGCAAAGGGAGCTTATGTCCTCTGCGGCGATCCAAAGACTAGACCCGAACTGATACTCATCGGCACCGGCAGCGAAGTGCAGATGTGCGTCCAGGCTTACGAGAAATTGACGGCTGAAGGGGAGAATGTGCACGTCGTCAGTATGCCTTCGTGGGAACTCTTCGAACACCAGAGTGAGGAATATAAAGAGAGTGTGCTTCCTTCAGCCGTGCAGAATCGCATTTCCGTCGAGCAGGCTTCCACTTACGGATGGGCGCAGTATGTGCGCAATCCTGGAGCTCGCATTGGAATGAAAACCTTCGGCGCGTCGGCTCCGCTGAAAGAGTTGCAGAAAAAGTTTGGCTTTACTCCGGAGGCGATCATCAGTGTAGCCAGGGAGATGCTGGCGAAAAAGGTAGCGCTCGGAGCATGAGGATTACTGTCTCGGCTTTTGTGGCATCCGCCGCCTTCGGCTGTGGGCTCTGCCCAAGGTTAATACAGGGTAGAGTGCCCGTAGCGTAAGGTTGATTAGATTTGGTAGAGACGCAGCATGCTGCGTCTCGAGCGTGGGGTTGAACAATTTCAATTGGGGATTGGAACAATTTCAATAGTGTCATCCTGAGTCCGCCGCGGCGGATGCCACGAGCACTGACAAGCTGTTTCTTGGCGCTTGCAAAAAGCAAATCCCCCGCGCGAAAAGCGCGCGAGGGATGACAGTCCTAAAAGGGAATGGGCGCCACCGGAGAGAAGCGGTTACTGAAAAACTGATTACTAAATACTTCTAAACAAGAAAACAAGTCTTGAACCAAAGCAGTCCTGAACTAAGAAGCAAGGAGTACACATCATGAACGCGATTCGAGCCACTGCTGTTGCATCCACAAATCCTTTGAAAGCGCTGGAGAGCTACGGGCAATCCGTATGGCTCGACTACATTCGTCGCAGTCTTATCACCAGCGGTGAGCTGCAGCGTCACATCGACGAAGATGGCCTTACGGGCGTTACTTCGAATCCTGCAATCTTCGAGAAGGCCATTGCCGGCAGCAACGATTACGCGGACAAGCTCTCGCGCCTGAACTCCTCGAACCTCGATGCCAAGGGAGTCTACGAAGAGGTCGCTATCGGCGACATCCAGGATGCAGCCGACATCATGAGACAGGTGTACACCGCCACCAAGAAGCGTGACGGCTACGTGAGCCTCGAAGTTTCGCCAACTCTAGCGAACGATACGGCCGGAACTCTGGAAGAGGCCCGCCGTTTGTGGAAGCGTGTGGCACGCGAGAACGTGATGATCAAGGTGCCGGCAACTCCGGCTGGTGTTCCGGCGATTCAGCAGCTGATCAGTGAAGGTATCAACGTAAACGTCACGCTGTTGTTCGCGCAGCAGGCGTATGAAAACGTGGCCGAGGCGTACATCTCTGGACTGGAGAAGCTCGCAGCTTCCGGTGGCGATGTATCGCGCGTGGCCAGCGTGGCCAGCTTCTTCATCAGCCGCATCGATACGCTCATCGACAGCCTTCTCACAGAGAAACTGAAACAAGCGAGCTCCGACCAGGAGCATCAGTTCCTGGAATCGCTGCTCGGCAAAATCGCCATCGCAAATGCAAAGCTTACGTATGAAAAGTACAAGCAGATCTACAGCGGCCCAAGATGGAACGCGCTCAAGGCAAAGAACGCGCAGACGCAGCGCCTGCTCTGGGCGTCGACCAGCACCAAGAATCCGAGCTATCGCGACGTGATCTACGTCGAGGAGCTGATCGGACCAGACACCGTCGATACCATTCCTCCAGCGACGTTCGACGGATTCCGCGATCACGGCGTTCCGAAAGAGAGCCTGGAAGCAAATGTCGATGTGGCGCGGCAGAAGATGCAGAATCTTGCGCGAGCTGGTGTCTCCATGAAGGATGCCACCGACAAGCTGCTCGCCGATGGCGTAAAGATCTTCGAGGAAGCCTTCGCCAAACTACTCGAGGCCATCGAGAAGAACCGGAAGAAGAACCTGGCGCCCAAAATCGCTCAGATGACGTGGAAGCTGCCTGCCGATCTCGAAACCAAAGTGAAATCGACGATTCAGGATTGGGAGCAGGGAAAGAAGATGCGTCGCCTCTGGGGCCGCGACTCCTCGCTGTGGACCAACTCCGACGAATCGAATTGGCTCGGTTGGCTGGCCATGACCGAAGATCAGCTTGCGCACATCGCTCATCTCACAGCAGTCGCCGAAGAAGTGCAGAACTCCGGCTTCAGCCACGTGGCGTTGCTCGGCATGGGCGGCTCGAGCCTGGCTCCCGAAGTGATAAGCATGACCTTCGGACGCTCCAAGGGCTTCCCTGAATTCCACATGCTCGATTCCACCGATCCTGCTCAGATCAAGGCGTTTGAGGGCAAGCTCAACCTGAAGAACACGCTGTTCATCGTTTCCAGCAAGTCGGGAAGCACGCTCGAACCCAACATCTTCAAGCAGTATTTCTTCGAGCGCATGAAGCAGGCGGTTGGCGAAGCAAAGGTGGGCGAGCACTTCATCGCTATCACCGATCCCGGATCGGCGTTCGAGAAGGTCGCTACCCGCGATAAGTTCCGCCACATCTTCCACGGCCGTGCCGATATCGGCGGGCGCTATTCCGCGCTCTCAGACTTCGGGCTTGTGCCGGCGGCAGCTATGGGCGTCAACGTCAAGAAGTTCCTGAACTGCACCGAGGAGATGGTGCAGGCCTGCGCGGCGACGGTTCCGGTAGCCGATAATCCAGGTGCCGTTCTGGGAATCATCATGGGCGTGCATTGCAACGCCAGCAAAGACAAAGTCACACTCATCACATCATCTGGGATTTCCGACTTGGGCGCGTGGCTCGAACAGTTGCTTGCAGAGTCGACCGGCAAGGACGGCAAGGGCATCATCCCCGTGGATCGCGAAGAGGTAGGCGCCCCCGAGGTCTATGGCAAAGACCGGCTCTTCGTTTACATCCGCCTGGAAGGCGCAGCCGATAGCGCGCAGGACGCGAAGGTGGACGCGCTCGAGAAGGCTGGACTTTCGGTTGTCCGGATCAAGGTCCTCGACAAGTACGACATCGGCCAGGAGTTCTTCCGCTGGGAGATCGCGACAGCCGCTGCCGGATCGGTAATCGGGATCAACTGCTTCAATCAGCCCGATGTTGAAGCCAGCAAGATCGAAACGCGCGAGCTGACGCAGCAGTACGAAGAGACAGGATCGCTTCCGCCCGAGTCTCCGATCCTCGAAGACCAGGGAATCAAGCTCTTTGCAGACGAAAAGTACGCAGGCAAGCTCACGATCGCTGCAGGCAAGGAGAAGACGCTCGCGGCATATCTGCGCGCCCATCTGAATACGATCGGAGCCGGAGATTACGCAGCGCTGCTCGCCTACGTCCAGATGAACGAAGCGAACCAGAAGGCCTTGCAAGGCACGCGCCACGCGATTCGCGATCGCAAGAAGGCGGCCACGTGCTTAGGCTTTGGTCCACGCTTCCTGCACTCAACCGGACAGGCATACAAAGGCGGCCCCAATACGGGAGTCTTCCTGCAGATCACCTGCGACGACGCAGCCGATCTGCCTGTGCCGGGACAGAAGTTCACGTTCGGCGTAGTGAAGGCCGCGCAAGCGCGGGGAGACTTCCAGGTGTTGAGTAAGCGGAATCGGCGGGCTTTGAGAGTTCATTTGGGGAAAGATGTGGCGGCGGGACTCGCAACGCTGGATCGAGTTGTTCGCCAAGTGATTTGATTTGTCATTCCGAAGGCGCGAGTTCCTGGGTTTGGAACTCGCGACGAGGAATCCCTATGGTGACGTCGCTGTTGGGGCAACGAGATGCGGGATGCCGTCTTTCTCGAGGGCTTGTGAAATCTCAAGAACTGTCATCCTGAGTCCGCCGCGGCGGACTCAGGATCTCCCGCGATGTTTCATTTGAGAATGCTGCCGGTAGGGCTCTTTCACGAGGAACTTTGACTTCAGGGCCAAAGTGCCAGGACGCGGCAAGTAAGTCCGATGCATCTCGGGAGATCCTTCGTCCGCCGCGGCGGACTCAGGATGACAGTGTTGGGTTGAGAGCTTTGGTGTTGGCCGCGACGCGTCGCAGTACTAGCTCGCGCACGTAGCACAGCAGTCTGTAGGGATTCCTCACCGTCAAAACCGGGCGGTTCGGAATGACAATGGGAAAGGGACGACGAGAGGAAAAAACTATGCAGATGGGAATGATTGGTCTAGGAAGAATGGGCGGCAACATGGTGCGCCGCCTTATGCGCGGAGGCCATCAGATCGTTGTTTCTGACCTGAGCGCCGACACTGTCAACGCAATCGCGAAGGAAGGCGCCGTCCCAAGCAGCTCGCTCGACGACCTCGTCAAGAAGCTCAACAAACCGCGCGCGGTGTGGGTCATGGTTCCGGCGGGCGATCCGACGGAGAAGACCGTCATGACACTCGCCGAGAAGCTCGAAGCCGGCGACACCATCATCGACGGCGGCAACTCCATGTGGAAGGACGACATTCGCCGCGCAAAGGCCCTCAAGGCGAAGGGCATTCACTATGTCGACGTCGGTACCAGCGGAGGCATCTGGGGCATTGATCGTGGCTATTGCATGATGATCGGCGGCCCCGATGAGGCGGTGAAGCGCCTCGATCCTCTCTTCAAGACGCTTGCTCCGGGAATCGGCGACATTCCGCGCACACCAGGATGGGAGAAGAAGACTGGCAACACCGCCGAGCAAGGATACATTCACGCCGGCCCTTCGGGCGCCGGGCACTACGTGAAGATGGTGCACAACGGCATCGAGTACGGCTTGATGCAGGCGTACGCCGAAGGCTTCGACATCTTCCGCAATGCCAACTCCAAAGAGATTCCCGAAGACCAACGCTACAACCTGAACCTTCCCGAGATCGCCGAAGTATGGCGTCGCGGATCGGTGGTGGCTTCATGGCTGCTCGACCTGACCGCGATGGCCCTCATCGAAGATCCCGAACTCTCGCAGTACAGCGGCTTCGTGCAGGACTCCGGCGAAGGACGCTGGACGATCGAAGCGGCAGTCGCGACGGCGGTTCCTGCCGACGTGCTAACGGCGGCGCTGTATACACGCTTCCGCTCGCGCCAGGAACACACGTTCGCGGAGAAGACGCTGTCGGCAATGAGACAGAAGTTTGGCGGACACGTGGAGCCGAAGAAGGCCGCTGGAAAGATTGCATGAGATGGAAGCGGCCTCGAGGATCGGGTGATCGGGTGAAGTAAGACCAGCCACCTGACCTTTATCGTTACTTGTCGCTCTGCTTGACAGCGGAAGACTTTCGGAAGAATCGCGTGAAGTCGAGGCGGGAATCGAAATAAGCATGACGGAGCAGAGAGCTGAGTAGCCCTCAACAGGAGCTCAGGCAGCGCACGAAAACGTTCGCGCTGCGGATCTTGCGGTTGTTTCGGTCGTTGCCGAAGAGTACTGAAGCTCAAGTTTTAGGAAAGCAACTGCTGCGGTCTGGAACGTCCATTGGCGCAAACTATCGAAGCGCAGGGCGCGCTCGATCGAAAGCAGAATTTGTTTCAAAGATAGGCGTTGTACTCGAAGAATCTGACGAAACGGTGTTCTGGCTGGAACTCTTGTGCGAATCTGGAATCTTGAAGCCTGAGCTTTTACAAGAATTATTGCGGGAAGCAAACGAGCTAACCGCAATCTTCTCGGCCGCACAGCAGACCGCAAAGAGCCACATCAGACGGTGATGACACGGCTGTTACTTCACCCGATCACCCGATGGCCCGATCACCCGATTGTTTAAAGGACAGAGGACTTATATGGCAACAGCAACGTCTGTACAAACAAGCATTCCTCATACCAAGACAACTGGCCCCTGCGTCATGGTCATCTTCGGCGCGACCGGCGACTTAACCAAACGCAAACTGCTGCCATCGATCTACAACCTGCTCAGCACTGGACTCCTCTCGCGTGAGTTCGCGATCGTAGGCATGTCGAAGGACGACTGGACTACCGATCAGTTTCGCAAGCATGTCAGCGATTCGCTTAAGCAGTTCTCCGAGGGCGCCGATCCAGAGCTGGTCGATTGGCTCGCGGTGCACTCGTACTACGTGAGCGGAGAATTTGGTGACAGCGAAGCCTATAAGCGGCTGCGTGCACAGTTGACTGAAGTCGACAAAGTCCACGGAACTCACAGCAATTATTTCTTTTACTTCGCCATCTCGCCGCAATTCTTTGCCACCGCCGTGCAGAAACTCGGCGAATCAAATCTGTCGGAGGAAGAAAACGGTTCGTGGCGCCGGGTGATCATCGAGAAGCCGTTCGGTCACGATTTGGAGTCGGCCAAGGAACTGAACAAGCAGATCAAGGAAGTGCTCTACGAGAGCCAAATCTTCCGCATTGACCATTATCTCGGCAAAGAGACGGTGCAGAACATCTTGGTATTCCGTTTTGGGAATGGATTGTTCGAGCCGATCTGGAGTCGCAACTACATCGACCACGTGCAGATTACGGTCGCCGAGACCGTCGGCGTGGAAGGCCGTGGAGGCTACTACGACACCTCGGGCACGCTGCGCGATATGGTCCCAAACCACATCATGCAGCTCATAAGCCTGACCACGATGGAGCCGCCGATTTCCTTCGAGGCCGATGACGTGCGCGACGAGCAATCAAAAGTGCTGCATGCCATTCATGCTATGAGTGGGGAAGATGTGATTCATAATGCGGTGCGCGGACAGTATGGTTCTGGCACTACGCAGAAGGGCGAGCGCATGCCCGGCTATCGCCAGGAGCCGAGCGTAAACCCCAGTTCCCGAACCGAAACCTTCATCGCGCTGAAGCTCGGGATCGACAACTGGCGCTGGGCCGGCGTACCAATTTATCTGCGTACCGGCAAGCGCATGGCGCGCCGCCACACCGAGATCGCCATCGAGTTCAAGCGGGCGCCGTTTGTACTCTTCCGCGACACCGACATCGAACACCTGCCAAGCAATCAGCTTGTGATCAACGTGCAGCCCGAAGAAGGAATCGCGCTCAAGTTCGGCGCCAAGGTTCCAGGTCCCTTAGTCAAAGTTGGTCCGGTTCACATGAGCTTCAACTACCAGGATTATTTTGGAGGCACAGCTCAGACCGGGTACGAAGTACTGCTTTACGACTGCATGATCGGTGACGCCACGCTCTTTCAGCGAGCTGACATGGTCGAAGCCGGTTGGACGGTCGTCGATCCGGTGCTCGACGTGTGGAAGGCGCTGCCTCCACGTGACTTCCCGAATTACCAGGCGGGCACGTGGGGCCCGAAGGAAGCTGACGACTTGATGCTTAGGGATGGGAGACATTGGAGGAATGTGTAGGCTCATCCCTAGTATTGTCATTCCGAGTCGCCTGCAGTTGGCGGTGAGGAATCTCTACGGGCTTCGATAGTCGTTACAGGAGCGACAAACTACTCCGCAACATTGAAGATCGCGAGCATCGCGATAATACAGTGCAGAGCAGTCGATAGGGATTCCTCACCGCGAAAGAGCCGCGGTTCGGAATGACACGGCAGTCTTCCTCCCCGCCAACTGCAGGCGACTCGGAATGACAAAAAAAGAAAAAGAAGAATGACAAACGACATGATTCTGGCCGGTGACATCGGCGGCACCAGCGCGCGGCTGGCCTACTTCGAGCTGAAAGACGGGCGGCTGCGGTCCGTTGTGGAAGAAACCAAGCACAGCCGTGACTTTCCGAGTCTGCAGGCTGCTGTGCTCGCTTTCAAAGGCAAGAATCAGTATGACGTTGCCTGTGCCTGCTTTGGCGTGGCCGGGCCGGTAAACGAAGGGCGTGTTGAGGCTCCCAACCTGCCCTGGATCATCGATGCCAAGGTGCTCGAGAAGGAGCTGGGCGTCGGCAAGGTTTACCTGATCAACGATCTTGAAGCGAATGCGCACGGCCTGGCCGAGTTGCGAGGACAGGACTTCGAGGTCCTCGCGCAGGGAGCGCCGGGAGCAAAGGGCAACGCTGCTGTGATCTCAGCCGGCACTGGACTCGGTGAAGCAGGACTATATTGGGACGGCGCCACGTACCATCCTTTCGCAGCGGAGGGAGGGCACTCCGACTTTGCCCCGGCGAACGATCTTCAAGCCGAACTCTGGCATTACCTCCGCCAGAAGTTCGGCGGACATGTGAGTTGGGAACGCGTGCTTTCTGGTCCCGGACAATACAATCTCTACGAGTTCCTTCGGGATACTGGGAAGGGTAACGAAGAAGCGTGGCTTGCCGAGGAACTTAAAGCTGGCGATCCCTCGGCGGTAGTTTCAAAGTACGGTCTTTCGGGCAAGAGTCCTTTATGCGTGCAAGCGGTAGAACTGTTTGTCGAAATCTACGGCGCGGCTGCGGGAAATCTGGCGCTCAAGTATTTGGCGACCGGCGGAGTCTATATCGGCGGTGGCATCGCCCCGAAGATCCTGCCCAAACTGAAAGAGCCGCGCTTCTTCCAGGCCTTCCGCGATAAGGGACGTTTACGCACATTGTTGGAGAAGATTCCCGTGCGCGTGGTGCTGAACGACAAGACGGCGTTGCTGGGGGCTGGACACGTGGCGATGATGCATGCGGGAACAGGAGTCGGACAGGTCGCGATTGGGTAGAGAGACGCAGCATGCTGCGTCTCCGTCATGCAGCGTCGTCCGCAGATACCTTTAAGGAACTGTCATTCCTCGCGCCCGATGTTGGCGCGGGGAACCTGCTGTTGTCGGTGTACATAGAAACAGCAGATCCCCCTCCCTTCGGTCGAGGGATGACAGTGTGTTTACAGTATGTTTGTGGACGATGACGGTCTCGTTCGTGCCAGCGATCTCGTGGAGACGCAGCATGCTGCGTCTCTGCCGTGGCGCCTGATCTAATAGACCTATGTCGAAGCCAACCATCCGAACTCTCGACGATCTCCAGCAAGTAGCCAGCGCCGCTGCGGACGAATTTGTTGCGCGCGCGAAGCGCGCCATTCAGCATCATGGGCGATTCACAGTGGCGCTCTCCGGCGGCTCCACTCCGAAGACGATGCACACCATCCTCGCCGAACGCTCGTCGAAGAATCCGAAGCTGGTGGACTGGTCGCGAGTACAAATTCTGTTTGGGGATGAGCGCCACGTGCCTCCTGATCACCCGGAGAGCAATTACCGCATGGCGAACGAGACCTTGCTTTCGAAGGTTCCAATTCCCGCCGCAAATATTCACCGCGTTCGTTGCGAGAACCCCGACGCTGCAAAAGCAGCCGATGAATACGATCGCGAATTAGTGAAGGTCTTCCAACTCAAGGGCGAAGATCAGATGCCGCGCTTTGATCTCATCTTTCTCGGCATGGGGCCGGACGGTCATACCGCTTCGCTATTCCCAGGCACAACCGCTGTTCATGAGCTCAAGAAGCGAGTAGTCGCAAATTGGGTTCCGAAGTTCAACACATGGAGGGTTACGTTTACTCGTCCTGTGATCAACCAGGCAGAGTGCGTGTTGCTGATGGTGTGCGGCAAAGACAAAGCAGAACCTTTCGGCGAAGTTATGGGACAAGGAAGTCCGGATGTGTATCCGGTGAAGTACGTGCAGCCTACGCACGGTGAATTAATTTGGCTCGTTGATAAAGCGGCTGCGGGAGCGGGGCTCGCGCACGCGGGGTAGATGCCTGGTATTTCTGACTATGTCATCCTGAGCCCCTTTGTTGGGCGAAGGATCTCCCGGGATGCGTCGGACTAATTTGCACTTTCCTGGCACTTTCACCGTGCACTCGAATTTTCTGGCCAAAGAGCCAGGAAGATGCATTCAAGACCTGTACATGGCGGGAGGTCCTTCGCCCAAAAGAGGGGCTCAGGATGACAGTTCTATCTATAGCTCGCTCCGACGAACGTTTGTCCGTTGACCTCTCGCGAAGCGACTTCTTTTGTAACAAATTTAATCATTAACCATCTGATAAGAAGAGACTGCTTTAAGCTAATCGCTTATTGCTGCCGTTCCGCCGTCTTTCATGCGCAAAGAACACGAACGCCTCATCGAAGACAAAAATCGCGAAGTCTACTGGAAGCGCTGGGGACCTTACCTCAGCGAACGCGCGTGGGGCACCGTTCGTGAAGACTACAGCGCGAATGGCGATGCCTGGGGTTACTTCACGCACGATCAAGCTCGGTCGCGAGTGTATCGCTGGAATGAGGACGGTATCGCTGGATTCTGCGATCGGCATCAGCTCATCTGCTTTGCCGTTGCTATGTGGAATGGGCGCGATCCATTTCTAAAAGAGCGGCTCTTCGGATTGAGCGGCCCCGAAGGCAATCACGGTGAGGACGTAAAGGAATGCTACTTCTATCTCGACAACACGCCGACGCATTCCTACATGAAGGCGCTGTACAAGTATCCGCAGCAGGAATTTCCTTACCAGCGGCTGACTGAGGAAAATCGTCAGCGCACGCGACTCGATCCAGAGTTCGAGCTGATGGATACCGGCATCTTCGACGGCAGCCGCTACTTCGACGTTTTTGTCGAGTACGCGAAGGCAACCAGCGAAGACATACTGATTCGCATTACCGCATGGAATCGCGGTCCCGAAACGGCACGCCTGCATCTGCTGCCGACGATTTGGTTTCGCAACATCTGGTCCTGGAAAGACGATCCTGAGCAGATTAAGCCGAAGCTGGAGCGCATGGCCGACGTGCATGGCATGCCTCTGACTCGCGTCTACCACCCGCAATACGGCGAGCGCTGGCTCTTCGCCGAAGGATCGCCGCAGCTATTGTTCACGGAGAACGAGAGCAACCTGCGCCGTTTGTTTAACTCTCCGAACCGCGGCTTCTATCAGAAGGACGGTATTAACGATTACGTGGTGAAGGCGCAGCGCCACCGTGTGAACGCCGAGGAAACGGGCACTAAGGCGGCCGCATATTACGACCTGGAGATCGCGCCGGGTCAGAGCGCCGTCATCAAGTTGAAATTTACGGAAAAGATCAACAGTACTCAGGATCATTTTGGGAAGGCATTTGAAGATGTATTTCGCGAGCGCATCTTTGACGCCGACGAGTTCTACCGCGACGTAATTCCGCAGTCGATGTCGGCCGATGGGCGCAACATCATGCGGCAAGGGTTCGCCGGCATGTTGTGGTCGAAGCAGTTCTACAACTACGACGTGCGAACGTGGCTGAACGGCGATCCGGCGCAGCCCGCGCCGCCGAAGGAGCGGCTTAGCGGCAGGAATCACCAGTGGAAGCACTTCTACGCCGACGACATCATCTCCATGCCGGACAAGTGGGAGTATCCGTGGTTTGCTGCTTGGGACATGGCCTTTCACTGCATCACTCTGGCGCTGCTCGATTGGAACTTTGCCAAAGACCAGCTCACGCTGCTATGCCGCGAGTGGTACATGCATCCGAATGGACAGTTGCCGGCTTACGAATGGAACTTTTCCGATGTGAATCCGCCGGTGCATGCAGCGGCGGCGCACCGCGTATACCAAATCGAGCGGCGCATGACCGGCAAGGGCGACTTCGCCTATCTCGAACGCATCTTCCACAAGCTGCTGATCAACTTCACCTGGTGGGTCAACCAGAAGGACATGGAAGGCAACAACATTTTCGAAGGTGGATTTCTGGGGCTGGACAACATCGGAGCCTTTGATCGTAGCGAGAAGCTGCCTGGCGGCGCCTTCATGGAACAATCTGACGGCACCAGCTGGATGGCCGCCTACAGCCTGAGCATGCTGATGATCGCGCTCGATCTGGCTATGCAGGACCCGGTGTATGAGGATACGGCAATCAAGTTCTGGGAGCACTTCCTGTACATCGTGAAGGCCATGAATCGCACCATCGACGGCGAAGGCATCTGGGACGAGGAAGAGGGCTTCTACTACGACGTGCTGCACGTCTCCGACGGCGAGCACATCCCTATGCGTATCCGTTCCGTTGTGGGACTCGTTCCGCTGTTCGCGGTGCAGACGCTCGAGCCGGGATTGATGGAGCGGCTGCCGAACTTTGCTCGCCGCATCCAGTGGTACCTCGACAATCGTCCCGACCTTACGGCAAACATCGCGTGTTTTGAGGCGCAAGGAATTAAGGAGCGTCAACTGCTGGCGATTGTGGATGAGAAACGGCTGAGGCGAATCCTGAAGATGATGCTCGACGAGAAGGAGTTCCTCTCGCCGTACGGCATTCGCAGCGTCTCGCAATACCATCGCGATCATCCATTCATACTTGAAATCGCAGGGCGCCAGCACATCGTCGACTACGAGCCGGGAGAATCGTCCACAAGCCTGTTCGGCGGCAACTCCAACTGGCGCGGCCCAATTTGGTTCCCAATCAACTTCATGATCATCGAGGCCCTGCAACGCTATCACCACTACTATGGAGACAAGCTGAAGGTGGAGTGCCCGACGGGTTCAGGCAATCTCATGAGTCTCGGCCAAGTCGCCAGTGAACTCTCGGATCGCCTCGGGCGCTTGTTTACCCGGAATGCAGAGGGGAGGCGTCCGGCACACGGGCGCAATCCGCTGTTCCAGACCGATCCTTACTGGAAGGATCTCGTGCTCTTCTACGAGTACTTTCACGGCGACGACGGCGCAGGCCTCGGCGCGTCGCATCAGACCGGATGGACAGGGCTGATCGCGAAGCTCATGCAGCAGAATGGCGAGCCGCAGACGCGCCGCGCAGAAGCATCGACAAACGGCAGGAAGCGGGCGAAGTCGGCGAAATAGCAAGCGGACTCGGATACGCCGTACAATGTCCAGCACCGTAGTTGGAACTAATCAGTACAACTCTCTCCACAGGAGACCTCATGAAACGACGCGTATTCAGTCTGCTTGCTGTTGCTGTGTTCACCGTAGCCGCCTGGGCTCAGGGCTCAGAATGGCAAATCGATCCCGCGCACACTACCACTGGTTTTACGGTGCGCCACATGGGCATCAGCAATGTGCATGGGCGGTTTGTGAAGACGAGTGGCACGGCGACGATCGATGACGGCGACATCACGAAGTCGAGCGTAAACGCGACTATGGACGTGAACTCGATCGACACTGGCAACGAGAATCGCGACGGCGACCTTAAGAGTCCGAATTACTTCGACGCTGCTCAGTTTCCCACGATCACGTTCAAGTCGAAGAGCGTGAGCAAGAACGGCGAGGGCAAGCTGAAAGTTGTTGGCGACCTCACCATTCATGGCGTGACTAAGGAAGTGACACTCGACGTCGACGGACCGTCTGCTCCGCTTGAGCAGCGCGGAAATAAGCGCCGCGGTCTCTCAGCTACCACCAGCGTCAATCGCAAAGACTTCGGCGTTGGAGCGAAGGCGCCTGCGGTGATGATCGGCGAAGAGATCAAGATCGACATCGACGCGGAGCTGACACAGAAAGGTGCGGCGCCGGCTGCTCCAGCAGGTCTAACCGTTAAGTAATTTAATTTCTTTCTGTTTTCTCGTTCCGAACGCAGTGGGGAATCCCTATAGCCACGAGAGCGCTTGGGTTTGGCAGGGATTCCTCACCACAAAACCAGCGGTTCGGAATGACAAGATGCGTCAAGACTAGCTCTTCCCAAAAGGGTCCTCCAGCGACGGGCTCTGAGGAGTGAACAACTCGGCGCCGTTTTCCGTGATGTACATATCATCTTCGAGACGCACGCCGAATTCTCCTCGAATGTAAATCCCGGGCTCATCGCTGAAGGCCATGCCCGGACGCAGCGCGAGGCTGTTGCCCCGCACAAGATATGGCCACTCGTGGCCATCCATGCCAATGCCATGTCCGACGCGGTGCAAGAAATATTTGTAGTCCGGTCCATAACCGGAATCGGCGATCACTTTTCGCGCGGCGCCGTCCACTGATTGGGCCTCCACACCTGGCCGCGCTTGCTTGAGGGCTGCGCTCTGTGCTCGGTGGACGATATCAAAGACTTTGCGCATCTTGTCCGTAGGCTTTCCCAGGATGAAGGTTCGGCTGATGTCTGATTGGTAGCCTTCAACCGAGCAGCCGTCGTCAATGAGAACGATCGTGCCTTCGCGGATAATCTGAGGCTTTGCTGATCCGTGAGGGAGGGCAGAGGCCTCGCCTACGTTTACACTGGCTTCGCCGCGGAATCCCAATTTGGAATAAGCCGCCTCGATGAGTTTGGCAAAATCGTACTGCGACATGCCAGCGTACAGGGACCTGTACACGGCCTCGTAGGCTTCGAGCGTGACCTGATTGGCCAATCGCATCAGGTCGAGCTCATGTTGCGTCTTTATCATCCGGCAGCCAGCAGTGACAGGCGTTGCACTCGCGATATTTACCTGTTGCGCAGCCTTTGCGATGCCGTCGCTGAAGACGAAGGTAGTGCGCTCCTCAATTCCAATCCGTCCGCTGCTGATGCCGCGATCCTTGAGTCCTGCGGCAACTAGTCGGTACGGATCCTGGTCTTCCTGCCAAGTGCGAACGTCGGCACTATTACCGCCTGGGCCGTTGGCGATCTGCTCGCGCGCCCGATCCTCCTCGAATGCTGGGCAAACGTAAAACGGATCGCCTGTCGCGGGAAGAACTGCGGCGAACAGACGCTCACTGTTCCACCAGCGAACATTCGTGAAATACACCAACGACGTGCCGCCGATCATCAGGACGGCGTCGAGATTGTTCTCGCGCATCAGTTGACGCGCCCGCTCCTGCCTCTGCTTGCGCTCCTCGACAGTGATGGGTTTGGCCTCGCCTTTGCGAGACTTGAGCTGCACGATTGGGGCAGGAAGGTTCGTTGCGCTGAGTTCCTGTGCTATCGAAGTGAGTGGGACAAGCGTGGTTGCAGCGCTGAAGCCAGCAAGTTTGGTGAAATCGCGGCGAGTGATCATGGAGAGAGGGAATTATAGAGGACGCTACGGGGGGAATCGGGTGATCGGGCCATCGGGTGATCGGGTGAAGTAACTGCCGAACGAACGGGGCACTTCCTCGTTCCTTACTCGTCTGTCTTTACTTCACCCGATCACCCGACTCTTCCCTGATTCTTTACAGTCCTTTTTTCTCTCGAAACTCTTTCACCACGTCCACCACATCGCGGTGCTCGCCATCGACTGCGTAATTCAGCCGCCGCATCTCGTCGTCCGAGATGGTGTTGGCGAGTTCCTTCAGCGTGGATGCTAGCTGTGGGAAGCGGCGGAGCGCCTCGTCGTTTACAACAGGCATCGCTTCGTAGGGCGGGAAGTAATGCAGGTCGTCTTCGAGCACCGTCATGTCGAGGGCGGCGATTACACCATCGGTGCCATTGCCGGCGGCCAGGTCAAGCTGATGGTCCTTGAGCGCGCGATACAGCAGGCCCAGGTCCATCACACGCGGTTTGCCGGCGAAGGTAAGTCCATAGCGTCGCACGAATCCCTCGTACCCATCCGGACGCTCGAGAAACTCGTAGCCACATCCAAATGTCCACTGCGATGAGTAGGCTTTGGCCTGCGACAGCTTGGATACGCCAAGCCTGCGCGCATCGCCCCCACGCATAACCATCGCGAATGAGTTGTTGAATCCGAATGGCGAAATGACCGTGAGGTGAAACTGCTTCTTGTACTGCTCACGTACCTCGTTGAAAACGAGGTTTGGGTCCCAATTTGGCGGTCGCTTGAGTATCGCAGTGAGTGCCGTACCCGTGTATTCGGGATAAACGTCGATGCGGTCCGCCAACACGGCTTGATGAGCGATGTAGCTGCCTGCCAGATAGAATCGCCGCTCGACTGGAACATGCAGTCGGGCTTCGATGTGCTGTGCCATTAATTCCGCGAGGACTACCTGCTCGCTGAAGTTCTTTGAGCCGACGACGATGCGCCCCGAATGTGATGGGCGGCAGCCTGTTGTGGAGACTAGCAGCGCTGTGACTAAGGCTGCTAGCGCCACATTTCTTGCCCAAGAGCCGTACGGGCGCCGCAGGAGTCTGACGCATTTCGGGAGATCCTTCGGCCGACATCGGGCCTCAGGATGACAGCGTTGTTGGTGCAAGCGGTTCCGTAGGGACGCAGCATGCCGCGTCTCTACCACGCAGCGTGAGCTGCGATGACTTCTCATTTTCGGGGCACGCGCAAGCGATTTTCAACCGCTCCGAGTACAACATCGGCTACGATCGCCAGCAACGCTGCCGGAATGGCTCCCGCAAGAATCAGTTGATTGTTGACCATGGCCACGCCGCGAAATATCAGTTCGCCTAACCCTCCCGCTCCGACGGCAGCCGCAATGGTCGCCACGCCTACTGCGGTTACGGTCGCGATGCGGATTCCAGCGAGCATGAACGGCGCGCTGAGCGGGAGCTCCACGCGCGTCAGGAGTTCGTTATCAGTCATGCCCATTCCAACGGCCGCTTCTTTTACTGCTGGATCGATGGCCATGATCCCCGTGTAGGTGTTGCGGACAATTGGCAGCAACGCGTAGAGAACAAGGGCGGCAATGGCCAATCGGTCGGCGCGGGCTCCAAGCCACGGCGCCGGCAGCAGAAAACCAAAGAGTGCCAAACTGGGAATCGTCTGCAGGACACTCGTGCCGCCGAGGACCGGCTTTCTCAGCCACGCGCTTCGGCTCACGAGAATTCCAAGAGGGACACCAATCGCCACCGCGATAACCATCGCAATCCCCACGAGCCAAAGGTGTTCGAGCGTCAATGAGGCGATCTGACCGCGATTCTTGAGAAGGAAGTCGAGCATGTCAGATCGGCAACGCCGCCTCGCGGAACGGATTCACATACTCTCGCACGCGCTCGTCCTGGGAATTTGCGAATTCGCGACTTGTGAAGGTACCGACAAGCTTGCCGGAATCGAATAACGCGATGCGCGTACCGAGCAGCAGCGCTTCACGAAGATCATGTGTGACCATCACGACCGTTTTGCGAAGACGGCGTTGCAAGTCGAGGAACTCCTTCTGTAACTCTGCGCGCGTGAGCGGGTCGAGCGCTCCGAAGGGCTCATCCATAAGCAGAATGCTGGGATCGGCGGCCAATGCACGAGCGACTCCGACGCGCTGCCGCTGTCCACCGGAGAGTTGGTGTGGATAGCGCTCTCGCAGATTCGGTTCGAGCCCAACTAGTTGCATGAGCTCGGAGACCCGCGCATGTATGCGATTGTCGGGCCATTGCTCGAGCTTTGGTACGACCGCGATATTGCCTGCTACTGAATAGTGTGGGAACAGGCCCGACTCTTGAATGACCCACCCAATCGAGCGGCGCAGCGAAATCGGATCCCAGGATGTCGTACTTCGGCCTCTGACCTTGATTACGCCATACGTTGGCGTCAGCAGCCGATTGATGAGTTTCAAAGCCGTGGTCTTTCCGGCCCCGCTTCGTCCGAGCAGAATCAGTGTTTCTCCTTCGGAAACAGAGAAGCTGATGTCCTGAAGCAAACTCTGGTCTCCGAGGCTGTAGCCAACTTCGCGGAACTCAATGATGGGCGAGGATTTGGAGCTCACGTCCGCAGTACTCATTCGCTGGAATGGTATCGCACGCGAACGTTCCACAGAACGAACCTCGACCATTCTGTGCCGCGACGTGTGCAAGCATCCGGTTTTGACTACAATACTTGCTCAGAGATTGCGTCACTCGGTTTTATCTCTAATAAACCCCCAAGAGGAGAGGAACAAAGTGAAAAAACTATTGACAATGGTATTTGCGCTGGCGCTGACAGCTTCGCTGAGCTTTGCTCAGGACACCAGTTCGTCAGGACAGAGCGGAACAAGCGGAAGCACTGCGTCTTCGGGACAAACAACCTCCGGTGACCAAAGCAGCACCACCAAAACCACAAGCGGCAAGAAGCATCACAAGAAGCATAAGAAGAGCACCACTGATACGGGCTCGAGCACCGGCGACGCTGGCAGCTCAAACCCCAAATAAAAACTCAGCAAATTAAAAGACAAAGCCTCCCGATTCGGGAGGCTTTTGTTTTGCAGGCTGAGGTGGCCGCTCGGCGAAGAATCGGGTGATCGGGTGATCGGGTGAAGTAACAGCCGAAGGCGCAGGAATCACAAGCCTACGGCGGCAAGAAACTATGATCTCTCGCGCCCTTCTTCTCGCTGTCATCCTGAGCCCTGCTTTTGGGCGAAGGACCTCCCGCAATATCTCAAACGTAGTTGCAGCCGGTATGGCTTCTTCACGAGAACACCGGCATTGTTGGCCAAAATGCCACGTCACCGCAATCAAGTTCGATGCATTTCGGGAGATCCTTCGCCCAAAAGAAGGGCTCAGGATGACATTGTTGGAGACGTGCTGGCTGTTACCTCACCCGATCACCCGATTCTTCCTTGGTGTTATGCTTTGCGATTCTTATGTCCCAAACAATCTCCTGCCTTTGTCTCTTGATTGTTTTTTCCACACTAGCCCTTGCTCAGTTTCCAGAGCAGCGAGCTTCTAACTACTTGGAATCGATTCGTAAGAGTCCTCCTCTGCTCGAAGCCTTTCTGCGAGAGATGCCCAAAGGGGGAGACCTTCACAATCACCTGATCGGCGCGATTTATGCCGAGAGTTATCTGCAGTACGCGATCGCAGACAAGCTGTGCATCGATCAAAAGCAACTCACGTTTGCCCAGCCGCCGTGCGATGAGGGTCGGAATACCGTGCCGGCGGAACGAGTAACGACCGATGCGACGCTCTATCGCCTGATGATCGACGCGCTCTCCATGCGCGACTTCGTTCCCTATTCCATGCCTGGGCTCTCGGAGTCGGCCGAGGATCACTTTTTTCAAACCTTTGGAAAATTCGTTGCAGTAGCGAATGCTCACACTGGCGAAACTCTTGCTGAAGTGGCATCGCGGGCGGGACACCAGAACGAGTCTTATCTGGAGATGACGGTCGGATTCGACCGGAACTCGGGCGCCATCGGTTCCAAAACGGGCTGGTCAGATAATTTCGACGAGCAGCGCGACAAGCTCAACGCCGCCGGCATCCAGAGCGCAGTGGCAGGTGTCTTGAAGATCCTCAACGACGCTGAAGCTGAAAAAGATCGCCTACTTGCGTGTCACAATGCCGCTCATGTCGATCCCGGCTGCAAGGTTACGATCCGCTACATCTACGAGGTGTATCGTGGCACGCCGCGGGAGCAGGTCTTTGCCGAGATCATGACAGGCTTCGCCGTGGTGAAAGCCGATCCACGATTTGTTGCCGTGAATCCCGTGATGCCCGAAGACGGCTATACGTCGATGCATGACTACAGCCTGCACATGAAGATCTTCGATTACTTTCACAAGCTCTATCCTGATGTGCACCTTACCGAGCATGCAGGGGAAATTGGGCCTGGACAAGTACCGCCAAGTGGATTGCGTTCACATATTCGCGAAGCGATCGAGATTGGTCACGCGCAGCGCATTGGTCACGGCGTTGACGTAATGCAGGAGGACCGCCCACTCGAGCTGCTTCGCGAAATGGCGCAGAAACGAATCGCGGTGGAGATCTGTCTCACCAGCAACGACTTGATTCTGGGAGTTAGAGGCAACCGCCACCCCTTCCCTGTGTACCGCAAGTACGGCGCACCGGTTGTGATCGCCACTGACGACGAGGGCGTCTCGCGCTCCGATATGACGCATGAATATCTGCGAGCCGTGGAAGGTTATGGATTGACGTATGCAGAGCTAAAGAAAATCGTGCGCGACTCGATTACCTACAGTTTTGCGGAGGCACCGTTGAAGTCGAAGTTATTGGCTGATCTTGACGCCGGGTTCGGGGAGTTTGAAAAACGGAGTTGGTAGGAAGGACTTCATTCTGTCATCCTTCGCCAAAGGAGGGCTCAGGATGACAATGGTGGGGAAAGTTTCGCCGTAGTTCCCAGCGCTCAGTGCTTGATTACCCACATTGCCCAACTGGCGAGGAGGGTTCCTGCTGCGAAGAACGCGAAGCATTTGGCGCCGTAGAGGACCATGTCGCGAGGAGCGGTGCGCTGGGTGATGCCGAAGACGATGGAAGCGAAGAAGGCAAAGATAATCGCGGCGCTGAAGTGTGAGACCTGCATGGTTATTCCTTCTTCCCGATCGCGATGTCGTAGGCGTCCACCGCGCTCATCACGTTCAGCAACCCGGAGACGATGATGAACTTAGTTCCGTAATCGGCAGAAGCGAGTTGGATGGCTCCCCTGCCCCAGTCCATCATGCGGGTCACGAAATAAAGGCTGCCGGAGCCAAGGTCACCGACGAAGCCGAGCATGTCAAGAAGGTCGCCGCCGTTCAGACCGTAGACTTTCCCCTCCATCAGCACGCCGAGTACAAACATGGCGAAAACCGAGACGAAGAGCAGCAGGCCACGAATCCACCGCCGCTGGATCAGATGGCCGGCTCCGGGAATGAGCCATCCTGCAATTGGTGCAATGATGGCCATGGAATTAAGTTCGCGTTCGGCAAGAATGGCGTCAGCTTTGGATCTGGGTTGAGGCATCAGGAGCGTATACGTATTGGGCTTGATAGAAGTTTATCAGGAAGAAGCTGCTGGCTTCTCAGGCCCGAAGCTGCTAGCTATGACGCCTTTTGTAGAAACGTAAGGACTGTCATCCTGAGCCCCTCTTTTGGGCGAAGGATCTCCCGCGATGCTTCAGACGCAATTGCAGTCAGTGCGGCTCTTTCACGAGAACGTGGAGACTCTGGGCCAAAATGCCGTGCGATAGCAAGTTTGCTCGAGGCATTCCGGGAGATCCTTCGCCCAAAAGAGGGGCTCAGGATGACAGTCTCAACATCTCCGGCAAGACTTCCGCCGCGCGTTTGCGGTACACGACATCAGCACTAGCCGAGAGCTCAGTTTCCTCAGGATTGATTTCGACCAGAATGCCGCCGGAACGTTTGGCGCCCAGAGCCCAATCGATTATGTAATGAAAGGTAGCGGTTGTTCCCACTACCAGCACCAAGCCACATTCGACGCGGCGAACGAAATCGTCGATCCGACTGAGGACTTTCCGGTCGAGCATTTCACCGAACCAAACCACACCTGGTCGCAGGGGAGACTCTTGGCAGTGCGGGCATCGTGGCGGCAGTTCTGCGGTAGAAATGTGTTCGCGGTCAATATAGCTACAGCTCGTGCAGCGATTGAAGAACAAGTCACCGTGCACGTGAACCAATCGCTCGGAGGGCGTTCCCGCGCGTTCATGCAGGTCATCGACATTTTGAGTCACAATCAGGCAGTCGTGATTGCGAGTGGCGAGCTCGGCTAGAGCCAAATGGCCCGCATTGGGCGCCGCCTTAGTCGCCTCATCTCTGCGCCATTGATACCACTCCCAGACCAGCTTGGGATCTCTTGCAAAGGCTTCTGGGGTGGCAAGCGAGATCGGATTGTAATTTCTCCATAAACCCCCAGTACCGCGGAAGGTATGCAGCCCGCTATCGGCAGAGAGCCCGGCTCCTGTGATAACAAGAACCGGACCGCCTAGAGCGTGCCGCCATTCTTCGCGGCTGGGTTTGAGGGTCATTGGTCCTTCGCTATCTCATAAATCCACTTTGGAACAAAGGTAACTTGGAAGCGCTGGAAAGTGTCCCAATTTGGTAAATTTATGACTATGTTATGAGTCGACACCGCTCAAGAGCCGACTATAATGATTCCGGCGTCTTATCTGCCCAAGAGACGTTGCAACCACCTGATTCAGAGTGGCGTCCCCAGGGGGAGTTCCTGAAAACCGCAGCTGAAGCCCGCAAGCCGCTTATCGTGGTGGTCGACGATGAGCAGGGAACCCTTGATCTGCTAACGGATGCCTTGAGCGACATGGGTGTGCGTGTGTTGACCGCCACGGATCCCGAAGCTGGTCTTAGCCTGATCAAACAGAACCGTCCCCAGATCGTTTTCCTCGATCTCAATATGCCTAAGCTGAGTGGCATGCAGCTCCTGGAGATGGTGGTCAACTTTGATCCCGCTATAGAGGTATTTCTGCTTACCGGCGACTACTCTACAACTTCAGCAGTAGAAGCAATCCAAAAGGGAGCCGCCGACTATCTTACGAAGCCCATTTCAATAGCAAATCTCCGAGCTCGCGTCAGCAAATGGATCGAGGAAATGCAGCTCAAGCGCGAGACCTTCCAGTTGGATGGAGAACTCGTCTCATCCTTCAAGTTCCAGGGAATGGTCGCACGCAGTCCGCGCATGCTTGAGGTTTTTTCCACGCTGCGACGCATCGCCCCGCACTTCCGCACCGTTCTCGTGAGTGGACCGTCTGGAACCGGAAAGGAATTGGTGGCTCGTGCCCTGCACCAGATGTCGCCGGTTGCGAATGGCCCCTTTGTGGTTTGCAATTGCGCCGGCGTTCCTGAGAGTCTCGCCGAGAGCGAATGGTTTGGATACGTAAAAGGAGCCTTTACCGGAGCCAACCAGGACAAGCTCGGCCTATTCGAGCACGCCAATGGAGGCACCATCTTTCTGGATGAGATCGGCGAGACACCGCAGAACCTCCAGGCCAAACTGCTTCGCGTTCTGCAGTCGCACGAAATTCAGCGAGTCGGTTCGCCGCTGGCCCGAAAACTCGATGTACGAATCGTGACAGCAACGAATAGAGATCTGAAACACGAAGTTCGGGAGAAGCGCTTTCGCGAAGATCTCTATTACCGGCTCTCGGTTGTCGATATCAAACTACCTGCGCTTGCAGAACGCAGGGAGGATCTACCGCTATTGCAACGGCACTTTGTCGAGAAGTTTGCAAAGGAGTACGGCAAGAACATAGGTGGCATCAGCCGCCGGGCGCAGAATGTTCTGTCGCGATATTACTGGCCGGGAAATATTCGCGAGCTGGAAAATGTCATAGGGAATGCTTGCATGATGTCCGATGGACCGATGATTGATACTTGCCATCTGCCCTCCGAGTTACTGCGCCAGGACGGGCCCGACTTGGATTCGTCGATGATGTCGCTGGAGGAGGTCGAGCGCAGCCACGTACGACGTGTGCTGGAGATGGTTGGAGGAAACAAGCTGCGTGCGGCGGAGATTCTCGGAATCAGCCGTTCGACCCTCTATAACCTTCTGGGTGAGGTTGCGGACGGCAGGGTGGTCAAGAGCAGCTAGAACGCTGACTTCTTAACGCGCGGCAAATCAGTCCGACCTAGAAGACAAACACCTACAACTGCTACACGGAACGCCGGGCGCCCGGACGCTCCGTTTTTCTTGCCCCCCTTTGTCCAAAAGCTGGAATAGTGTCCAAAAACAGGACACTTCCAATCAATACATAAGCCCGGTATCTGGTAGAACCTAAAGGCTTTCGCTGCGGCTTAGCCCCTGGCCGCATTCGTGCTCTTCTCCCCCGTAGGCCTCGCATTACCCGGTCTATTCGATTGCAAGCGTTGGAGAGGCATAGGCAGGAGGACAGCAATGACGGCTGTGGACGCAATGCGGATTCTGCAACACGCCTCGTTCTACATCTTTTCAACTCGAGTGGTTGGAGGACCTGGCAAGACCATGCGCGGCTCCGTGGACGTATGGCAGGCTATGGCAACCCTCGATCACTGCCGAAGCGAACTACTCAACACACAAATTGCAGACGTAAGCACGCCGCCAAGGGAAGCCAAGAGCTCGCTCTTCAGCCGGGTGGGGTTTAGGCAGAACGCTATCGCGGGCCTGATGCTCTGCCCCTAGGTATCACCGATTTCGTAAGGAGAGAACCGCCATGTTTCACGTCGTTACTTTGGATGCCGATGTTTTAGCTTTCTACAAGACCCGCGCCAAGCGCTCGGAAGTGCTTCTATATAAGCGCAACGAAGGGTTTTTGAGTAAGCTCGTGCTTCCCGAGAAGGGTGCTGCACTCGAGCGCCGGCTTGCACGATCGTTCCAGAACATTCTGGCGC
The DNA here is from genome assembly GCA_035567895.1 of Terriglobales bacterium. Taxonomy (NCBI): domain Bacteria; kingdom Pseudomonadati; phylum Acidobacteriota; class Terriglobia; order Terriglobales; species Terriglobales bacterium. The sequence continues at coordinate 150,565 of DATMPC010000013.1, forward strand.
GTTCGATTCAATAGGGAGATTTTGTGAAGCTCCGTTGTGGTGGCTCGCCGTATACGTTTCTGAGACAGGAATTACCTTCAGACCGTCGCATCCGACTGTGCTATACTGTGGTCACGTTCAATTCGACACGGACGTTGAGCAAGGTCCCGCCTGAAACGCAGTTCCTGCCAGTTGTAACATCCGCCTCAATTCAACGTAAAAATTAACAACAACGAAAGAAGTGTATCTACAATATGGAACAAGGAACAGTGAAGTGGTTTAACGATGCCAAAGGTTTTGGTTTCATCCAGCGCGAGAGCGGTGAGGACGTTTTCGTCCATCACTCCGCCATCCAGGCCAACGGCTTCCGCAGTCTGGCCGAAGGACAGCGTGTGGAGTTCAAGGTGACCAAGGGTCAGAAGGGTCTGCAGGCAGAAGAAGTTCGCGCCCTCTAATTCAGCATCCCACCACATTTTCAGGCCGGAGGGAGCAATTCCTCCGGCTGCACGTTGTGCCGCCAAGGAGCCGCCATGCGTTCCGAGCTTGTGTTTCGCGCCAACGACAAGGTTGCAAACCGTTTTGAGCTTTGTCATCTCGCCTCATCTTCAGCCCGAACCATGGTCCGAAATTCCCAGGGCATGCATCTAACTATTAACCAGGCTCTTGAAGCCATCAGCACACAATCTGCCCCGATTTCTCCGGCAGAAGTGATCCATGTCGAGGACGCTGGAGCCTCTGTGCCCGCCCTTGACCCTGTACTCTGAAGAAAGAAGACCTATTGATTCAACAATTTTCTGAGCTCCCTATCACGCAGTATCTGCAGGAGCAACTCTCAACCAACAACTTTCACACTCCGACCCCCGTACAAGGCAGCGCGATTCCGGCCGCATTGAGCGGCAAAGACCTTCTCGCCACAGCGCAGACTGGAACCGGAAAGACGCTCGCATTCCTGATTCCTGTAGCGCAACGGTTGCTCCAAATTAGGGATGCCGGCATTCAAGCGCTGGTATTAGTCCCGACTCGGGAACTGGCCGCTCAAGTGGAACAGCAATTTGATCAGTTGCGCGGCAAAAAGCTGCGCAAGGCTGCTCTTGTGGTCGGCGGCGCTTCCGAGCGTCAACAGATTGCGGCTCTCAAAACCGCACAGCTTGTGATTGCCACACCCGGCAGGCTGGAGGATTTCCTCCGCCGCAACTTGGCGAAGCTGGACAAGACCCAGGTGCTGGTGCTGGACGAAGCTGATCGCATGCTCGACATGGGCTTTTTGCCGGCGATTCGACGCATTACCGATACCCTTCCCAAGACTCGCCAGACCCTTTGCTTCTCGGCGACGCTCGATCCGGCGGTTGCACACATCGTCAGCGATTTCGTGCACAATCCTCAGCGCATAGCCTTCGGTTCGACCTCTAAGCCAGTGGATAGCGTTAGGTTGCAGGCATTTGAGGTGGCTTCCAACCAGCGCCTTGCCCTGTTGCAGCGATTGTTGAACGACGAGGATGGCCGTTGTCTCGTGTTCGTTCGCACCAAGCGCGGTGCTGACCGGCTTACGCGTCAACTCCGAAAAGCGGGTTTTGACGCGGGTATGCTGCACGGCGATCGCTCCCAGTCGCAACGGAATGCAGCGCTGGCTGATTTCCAAAATGGGACCGTTCCTATTCTGGTCGCCACTGATGTAGCGTCTCGCGGCATTCACGTGGACGCAGTCGCACATGTCATCAACTACGAGCTGCCCCAGCTCGCCGAAGACTTGATCCACCGGGTTGGCCGTACGGGTCGCATTGGCGCCACGGGAACTGCATCCGTTTTCGTGAGTCACCAGGATCGTACCGAATTCCGTGCCATCGAACGCACACTTGGACTGAAGATAGAGCGAATGCGCGTCGACGAAGAACTAGCCCTCGAGGAGCGTTCAGGGCCTGTGCTGGTGGAGGGAATGCCCGTACCAGTGAGGCCTGGGTCTAAAATGGTGAGGTTACCTGGAGAGGTGCTGCAACGCTATGCAGCCATCTAAGCCCTCTTCCAGGTAAATGATTGTTTCGCGGCGCGGGAGTTTTTTGGGGTTGTGCCGCATTTTCATTGAATTGGAGGGACTATTTTCATGGCCGTAAGCCAGACATTCAAAAAGCGTGAAAGAGAACGTGCCCGGCGAGAACGCCAGGCAGAGAAGGCAAAGAAAAAGGCCGAACGTAAGCTGGAACCCAAGGCCGCCGCCGATGTGGACGCTCAGAACCCCGCCGACTTGTTTGACGAAAATGGCGAGCCGCGAGAACTGGACTTTCACGACTTCTGATTGAAGTCGAGCAAGATATTTTCAAGCCGGGAGTCTTAGACTCCCGGCTTTAGTTTTTTGCGGCGCACGAGGGCCCAGGGGTGATCAGGTGGGCAAAGACGAGGATCCGATTCGGGATAGTTGCTGCTGCAACCGACTATTCAGAAACTGACTCTTCAGAACGTCGTGCTGACCGTGAACCGGAAAGTCTTTCTCGGCTCTCGCAGCACATAGGTACTTCCGTAAATAATGAGCGATTGTTGGTAGGTGAAATCGCCTGCTGCACCCGCCGGGAACATGTCGCGCGTGATAGGAGATTTCGTGGGTATATGGGAGTCAAGGATCAGCGGGTTATACGCGTAATAAATGCGGAACGGCGCATTTACGATCGGCAGCAACACCTGCAGCTCCATGCCCGTAGACATCCGCGGAGTGTAGTTAGTTCCCGGGATCGGAGTCAGTGTCGGCGAGAAGTTAACCGTTTTTGTGCCCTGGCAGGTGAAGCTGGCATCGAGGCTCGGGCATCCGAACGGCGTTCCGTTCAGGTTTGCCAGATTCTCTGGAGTGAGCTTCAACTGGTTCGGCAGCGCGATGAAGTTCATGCCGAAGTCGTTGAAAGCTGCCAGCGTGACGTGGGGCACAATCGGAACGCGGTACTCGACGTTGGAATTTAGGCTCGTGTCGCCGCCCGCATAAATAATCGTCGATGCCGGGATTGGAATTTGAACAACACCTCGGCGTGGGTTCGTCGGATCCACAGGCACGAAGCTGCCATCTGGATTTTGCAGCGGGACGTTCACGCGATTCGCGATAAATACGTACGGGGTGACGGTCCGGATATCAAAGCCGCGAAGATCGTTCTCGCCTCCCATGTAGAAACGCTCGTACGGGGGGGCCGACTTCCCTGCATATCCGGTGATGAACGAGCCGGTTACGCGGAACCCCAATGAATTACGGCCTTTATTCATCGGAATCCAGTGCTTGTATTCGGCGATTGGACGAATTGTATTGACGTTGCCGCCTACGCCCGCGAACTCGCCCCCAAGAAAGAGGCTCGTTCCACGATGTGGCTGATAAGGGCTGTCGATCGTGTTGAAAGTAAAGCTCGGAGTGAGCTTGCTGGTGATGATGCCCTTGAGTGAATTCGGGCCACTCACGCCATCGAAGTTGATGGCTTCGAAGTACTGCTGCGAAGCCGTGCTGAAAGTCGTCACGCTGGAACGCTGATACGAGTAAGAGAGTCCGACTCGCTTAAACGAGCGCCTGATCGGGTAGCTGGAAGAAACGGTGAAGCCAGTCTGCGACTGGCTGAAGTTCTGCAGCGTGTTCAAAACGTCGGTTGGAAGGTTCAGATTGGTGCCGGTGAGAACTGAGTAGTTCTTGGCGGCGTTGTAGTCGTAGCGGCTGGTATAAACCGTAAAACCAAGCTGCAGAGGACGATCGAATGCGTAGGGTTCAGTAAATCCAAAGAGAATACTTTTTTGTAAGTTGCCAACGTTGGCCGATACGGTGAGCGTCTCGCCTAGTCCAAGGAAGTTGTTGGTCTCGTAGTTGATTCCGATGAATGACCCTGCGAGTCCGCTCACTCCACCCTGAAGGCCAATGCTGTTCTTGCCCTTCTCCTTCACTTTCAGCGTCAGATCGACCGTTCCATCCTGGACGTTCTGCTTCGCTATTGAATCCTGCTCCACCTTCAGCGGCTCGAAATAGTTGAGCTGGTTCAAGCGCAGTAGACTGAGTTCCCAGTACCGGCTGTTGTAGACGTTCCCTTCTTCCAGAGCCAGTTCACGGCGTATCACCTTATCGCGAGTGGTGGTGTTGCCCTCGAACTCGATGCGACGCACGAAGAATTGCTTGCCTTCGTCGAGATCCACGTCGAGCGAAACCATCTTCTTGTCCTCGTCGATGGTGGTTTCTGGAACCGCGCTGAAGTTGATGTATCCGAGTTCGCCATAAGCCTTGCGAAGGTTTTCGAGACCTTTGGCGATCAATTCGCGGTTGAAGATATCGCCATCCTTGATTGGAAACTGGGGGCGCAGCGCCTTGTAGTTTGTAATGGCCTTGCCGCCCTTGAAGGTGATCGTGCCTAGACGGTATCTATCGCCTTCCTGGATGGGCACGAGTATGTCGACAACCTTTCCCCCTTTGCGGAAGAGGTAAGGGAATCCTGGGTTCGTGTCGCGAATCTTAGTCTTCGGGTCATCTACCAGAACCTTGAAATATCCCTTCGTCTGATAGAAGAAGCGGACGCGTTCTGCGTCTTCGTCGAGCTTGCTGGCGTCGTATGTCCGGGCGAACAGATTTTCCAGAATGATGGAGTGCGGAATGCCGATGGGCTTACTGTTCTTCATCGACGCTCTTAACTCGCGGCTCGGGACCTTGTGATTACCGTCGAATTTTATGTTGCCGACCTTAACCTTCGGTCCTTCTTTGATCACAAAGTCGACACTGATCGCTGCCGGGGGAATCTTGTGTACTTCGGTGCGGATGGTAGCGAACTGGCGCCCGTGCTCCCCCAAGAGGTTCTTCAGCACAACCTCAGCTTTTTTCACCTTGGTTGGATCGTATTGGCTTTCCTGAGAAAGCCCGACTTTTTCCTTTTTAAAGCGGTCGAGTACGTCGCTTTGCGAAACGGAGCTCAAGCCCGTGTACTTGATCTCACGGATTGTCGGCTTCTCCGTGACGTAGATGTGAATGATGACGCCCTTAGGAGTGTCTTGCCGTTCAAAGCGAAGGTCGTCGTAGTAGCCGGTATTCCAGAGCGAGTTGAAGTCTCTCTCAAGAGCCTGCGGATCGTAGACATCGCCAGCGCGGGTGAATATGCGTGCCCTTACGGTCTCCGCAGGAATGCGGCGGTTCCCGTGGATCAGCACCTCCTCGACGAGCGTCTGCTGCGCAAACAGGTTGAGGGATGGAATGATGAGAGCAACTGGCAAAAGAACCAGACGAAGCGTGCGAAACAGGTTGAATCGGCGACAGCCGACGGACCTGTCCGCTGTTTGCTGGCAAATAAAAATAAGAAGCCCCTCTACTACCGGTATGAAATCGTGGAGGAATTCACAATTATATGAGACTACGTAGGTAGCCTCAAAGCATTCTGATCTGTGCCGACGTAAAAAGTTGTGAGAATGAGGCTTGGGAGGCGGGATTAAAACTACGGTAGTTGTGGGATTGGATAGATTCCGGCGCGCCGAGCGTCGCTGATGCCGATCTGCGTGATCTGCGTTTCAGGGAACCGGGCCAGGCCGCGCTCAGCGCTGCGTACGGCGTCGTCGAAGGGGAAGCGCCCTGTAAGGGCAACGTCTATGTACAGATGCTTATCGGCATTCTCGGCGGACTTTACGCCAACATAGGCGTGTCCGGGGACAAGGACGATGACCGGTTCCATGCCAAGGTTCTCAAACGCTGAGGCAAAAAGCACAGCAGCATCGATACAGTTCGCCGAACTGGCAGCGATACTCTCGCGGGGGGTGCGGATCCGCTCGCTTACCGCTGTATTTGCGCCGAAGGTCAGGGAACTCTTCACGTAAGACAACCTCTGCTTTTGCAGGGCAGTGTAGATGGCGCGTGCCTGGAGTCGTGTCTCGCGCTCCTGACCGGCAGTATCTTTCCACTCTTCATAGCCCGGAAGACGGCGTCCAGGCATAAGCTCCTTGGCTCGGCTCAGGACTTGTTCCACTCGCGCATCGTGCGGCGTTACCCATGAGGCGATGAACTGCGCATACTTGAATCCCTTGCCCCAAAACATGTCTTCCACGGCGCGCATGCGGACTGGAACAGTAGTGCTGTAAATCGGATCGCCAGCTACGTCCGTGACCTTTACCTGCGCGGTCGCGGCAGTGATTTCGCGGTTCTGATAAAGACGGGGGAGGAATGTTGGAGCGAATGTGAAGTTGCGCGCTGCTCCAGCGGGAACGCCGACAATCTGGATTTCCTCGTCGCTCCAACCGGGTACACGGACAGCGATGCGATAGCGCTGCTCGGTGTCAGCTGCGTTGGAAACTTTGATCGAAACGACTCCCCACTTTCGCTGATCGGGACGCTGAAGAGACGCATAGTTCGCAAAAGCGGGGAAGACATCCCCGTCGATGCCCGACTCGATTTTAAATGTCGGCTCGGGAGCCCGAGGTGTGCGCACGGTGCGCGTGACTTCAGGACGATCGAAGTCTCCGCCAGCAAATGCCGGCAGCGAGAGCGCCAACGCAATCGCGGCACATCCGGTGGCGGACATTCTGGCGGAAAACTTCATCGTTTTTCGAGGTTACGCTGCTGAGCAGAAACCACAATCCAAGGGAATGCTTAATCGCTTCAGCGCGGATTAAGGTTTACCGAGTAGAGGTGAATGTACAAGGTCACGAAAGACAAATGAGGAGTCACTTGCCGAGACGGCTTCGGGAAGAATCGGGTGATCGGGTGAAGTAAGAATTTCGCGATTCGTTATTTAGTGCTATACGACTCTCCGTTTGGCTTCGATCCCTACTAATGACCTGATTTTGGGTTTACTTCACCCGATCACCCGATTCCTCGGCAAACAGCTCAATACTCTGGAGTTCCGTTTAGTGTCCTCGCGACCCCATTGGCTGTACCCGGTTGATTTATAAGGCCCGGAAGGCTAGACTTGATATACGACTGAAAAGGTCGTACATCGCAGGGTGCCCCCTGATGCTAAAGCTCACGAAAAAAGCCGATTACGGATTGATTGCCGTGAAGCACTTGGCAGAGCTAGGTCCGAACGGCTCGTGCAGCGCAAAGGACATTGCTGAGGCTTATCGGCTTCCTGCTGAGGCACTGGCGAAGATTCTGCAGAAGCTGGCAAAGTCGAAGCTGCTGGTGTCCCATCACGGAACCAACGGCGGCTACGCGCTGGCTCGTGATGCGCGACAGATTTCCGCGCTGGAAGTGATTCGCGCTATCGACGGCCCGCTGTTCATTACTTCGTGTCTGCCTTACGACACGGGCGGATGTGAGCAGAGCGGATGCTGCACTGTGCGCGAACCGCTGCGGCAGGTAAACGAAAGTATCCGAGCACTGCTCGACGACATCAAGATTTCAGACATGCGCGACTCTCGACGGCGGCACACGGCAGAGGCGCCCGGCACGCAATTAGAGGAATTAGTTACTTTGCGCTGACGCTCCGCGCAGCGACTTGGAGAAATGACGAGTATGAGTACAACGGCAGTTGCGAGCACCACTAACGGGAATGCGCATGCTTCGGTGAAGTTGCCCATCTATATGGACAATCACGCCACCACGGCGGTTGATCCGCGCGTAGTGCAGGCGATGCTTCCCTACTACACCGAGCATTTCGGCAACGCGGCAAGCCGCAATCATCAATTCGGATGGGAGGCGGAGCAGGCGGTCGAGACAGCGCGCGAGCAGATCGCAAAGCTGGTGGGCGCCACCGCGAAGGAGATCATCTTTACCTCTGGCGCGACCGAGAGCGACAACCTTGCGATCAAGGGCGTAGCGGAGATGTATCGCGAAAAGGGAAACCACATCATCACCGCCGCCACTGAACACAAAGCCGTGCTCGATACCTGTAAGCGCCTGGAGAAGAACGGATATCGCGTGACCTATCTTCCGGTAGGCGCCGATGGACTGATCAACCTCGAAGACCTGAAGCGTGCGATCGACGACAAGACGATTCTCGTGACCATCATGTACGCCAATAACGAAATCGGCGTACTTCAACCGATCGCGGAGATCGGGAAGCTCTGCCACGAGAAGGGCGTGCTGTTCCATACCGACGCTGTACAGGCCATCGGTAAAGTTCCGGTGAACGTGGTTAAGGACAACATCGACTTGATGTCGATTACTGCACACAAGCTCTATGGCCCGAAGGGAGTTGGCGCACTGTATGTCCGGCGCAAGAATCCGCGCGTACAGATTACCGCCCAGATCGATGGCGGCGGACACGAGCGCGGGATGCGTTCGGGAACATTGAACGTGCCGAACATCGTTGGCTTGGGCAAGGCCTGCGAACTGGCGATGAACGAGATGGCTGAAGAGTCGAAGCGTCTCGCGTACCTGCGCGACCGACTGAAGAAGAAACTCGAAGACAATCTCGACGAGATTCACATCAACGGTTCCATGGAGCATCGTCTGCCGGGCAACCTGAACATGAGCTTCGTATATGTGGAAGGCGAGTCGCTGCTGATGGGCATTAACGACATCGCGGTCTCCAGCGGATCTGCCTGTACCTCGGCGACCCTGGAACCATCTTATGTATTGAAGGCGTTAGGGCTGGGTGACGACGTCGCCCATAGCTCGATCCGCTTCGGCATCGGCCGCTTCAACACCGAAGCTGAGGTCGATTACGTAGCGGAGAAGCTGATCGACACGGTCAAAAAGCTGCGCGAACTTTCACCGTTGTACGAGATGGTGAAAGAAGGCATCGATTTGAAGAAGATCCAGTGGGCTACGGAAGGACACTAAGAAGAATTGAGTGATTTTGCGATTTTCAATCGCCAAATCACGAAATCGCAAAATGTAGTAGCTAGAGTTTTTTGGAGAAATAACAAATGGCATACAGCGACAAGGTAATCGACCACTACAACAACCCCCGCAACGTCGGCACGCTCGATAAGAGCAGCAACGATGTTGGCACCGGTCTCGTGGGAGCTCCGGAATGCGGCGACGTGATGCGCCTGCAGATCAAGGTCAATCCTGACACGCAGGTCATCGAAGAGGCCAAGTTCAAGACCTTCGGCTGCGGCTCGGCCATTGCTTCTTCATCGCTCGCGACCGAGTGGATCAAGGGCAAGAAAGTCGAAGACGCTCTCGCGATCAAGAACACCGACATCGTGAAGGAGCTCGCTCTGCCCCCGGTAAAGATTCACTGTTCCGTGCTGGCAGAAGACGCGATCCGCGCCGCGATCGGCGACTGGAAGAAGAAGCATGCGTCCGCGGCCGAGGCAGTTGCGGTGGAAGCGAAAGCGTAAAAGCGGAATTGCGTTTCAAGTTCGAGTTTCAAGTTTCGGCAAAAGCCAGTCCCTAGCGATACGGCTGCGGAATGGGCTTCGCCGAAACCCGAAACTTGAAACTCGAAACGCTTTTAGGAACTAATGGCTACGACGATAGACAGTCCGGTACTCACGTCTGACAATGCTGCCGCCGGCAGCAAGGGCGTGCAGATCACGCAGCGCGCGCTCGCTAAGATCCGCGCGGCGATGACCAAGGAGAACGTGTCGCCGACAGAGGGTGGACTGCGTCTGGGAGTTTCGGGCGGCGGGTGCTCTGGCCTGAGCTATCAGATTCGTTTTGATAGCAAGCCGCGCGAGCGCGACCGCGTGTACGAGTTTGAGGGTGTCCGGGTCTTTGTCGATCCCAAGTCGTTTATCTATCTTGCGGGGATGGTCCTGGATTGGGAAGAGTCGCTGATGAAGCAGGGCTTCAACTTCATCAATCCCAATTCGTCAAAGTCGTGCGGCTGCGGTTCATCGTTCTCTGCGTGACCTCTTTTTCACCACGGAGGCACGGAGACACGGAGGAGAGCTAAGAGCGTTGCAATTGCTCTTTTGGCTATCCTGCAGAAGAGGTACTGATCAGTTCACGATCTACCCTCTCATCCTTGGCTGTTCTCCGTGACTCTGAGTCTCCGTGGTGAATCGGTTTTTAGCTATGCACCCAGTTGTTCCTAGTCCGGAGACGCTCTCAGCACAGACCTGTTGGTCGTGTGTGCGTGAGATTGAGAAGGCGGCGCACTTCTGTCCGCATTGCAGCAAGCTGCAGCCGCCAGCCGATTCCGACTACTTCAGCTTCTTCGGCTTGCAACGTCGTTTGAACATCGACCTGAGCGCGCTGGAGAAGGAGTTTTACAAGCTGAGTCGCCGTATGCATCCAGATGTGTACGCGCGTTCCACGTCGGCAGAGCAGCAGTGGAGTACGCAGAAGAGTTCGCTGCTGAACGATGCGTATCGCACCTTGCGCGATCCGATTGCGCGCACCGAGTATCTGTTGGAACTCGAAGGTGTGAAGCTGGAAGAGCAGTCGCGAGCCGCAACCGATGAGGCTCGCAAGCAGGGCAAAGAGAAGCAGCAGGTAGTGCCGCCCGATCTGCTGGAAGAAGTCTTCGAGCTAAACATGCAGCTCGAAGAGATGCGCATGGGGAAGAAGACGGGCGAGCGCGATGAGCAGGTCGCGAAAGATTTGGAGGCAGCAAAGGTGCGCTTTGAAGGCATGTTGTCTTCCTCGAACGACGATTTGCGGAAGCTATGGAACGAGTGGGATCAGGTGATCGCCAGCGGAGCCGATGCGGAAGATCCGAATCGGGTAGCGGTTCGCGACAAGATGGTTGCGTTACTGAATCGGCGGTCGTATGTGAGGAATTTGGTACGGGATGTGAACGAGGCGCTGGGGGATTGAGCTAGCCGGAGCTGCGAGGTGGTAGCGAGTTCCCTAGATTTCACTGTCATCCCTCGCGCCGTTTGTGCGCGGGGGATCTGCTTTCGCCGATGAACCAAGAAACAGCAGATCCCCGACTCCGCTCAGAAGTCACGTGCCACAAGATGCGACGCTGCGAAGCAGGGATGACAGTTCAAGTTTGTTGATGGCTATTGATACAAAATGCCAGAAGAACGCATTGTCGGAATTGATTTAGGTACCACCAACTCCCTGGTCGCATACATGGAAGGCGAGAGTCCCGTCATCATTCCCGGAGAAGACGGGTCGAACCTCGTGCCGTCTGTTGTTGCACTGACGCAGGACGCGCGCGGCGATCATATCGTTGTAGGCAATCGCGCGCGCACACATCTGATCGAAACGCCCGACCGCGCCATCTACTCGGTGAAGCGACTAATGGGACGGGGCGCCGAGGACGTGCAGCAAGAACTGAAGCTATTTCCTTTCCGCCTGGACCACACCCAGTCCGGCGAGGCTCTCCGGATTAGGCTGGGCGATCGCACATTTACCGCGCCCGAAATCTCCGCGTACATCCTGCTGCAACTCAAGGCCAACGCCGAACGCTATTTTGGCGCACCGGTGACGAAGGCGGTCATCACTGTTCCGGCATATTTCAACGATGCGCAGCGGCAAGCCACAAAAGACGCTGGACGTATCGCCGGACTCGAGGTCCTACGTCTGGTAAACGAGCCTACCGCTGCGGCGCTGGCCTATGGCCTCGACAAAGGCAAAGATGGCATCATTGCCGTCTACGATCTCGGCGGCGGTACCTTCGATATTTCCATACTGAAACTGCACGAAGGCATCTTCGAGGTAATCGCCACGAACGGCGACACGCACCTCGGTGGCGATGACATCGACAATTTGCTCATCACAATTGCCCTCGACGATATCGCTGGAGACCTGAAGCTCGATTTGCGACGCAACGGCGAAGCCGTGCAGGCGATACGCAAGTCAGTGATTGATGCCAAGATTGCTCTTTCCTCGCAAGGGAGCGCGAAGCTCGATGTCGATCTGCCTGGAGGCAAACGCTATCAGCGCGAGATCACCCGCGAACAATTCGAGCAACTGATTGAGCCGGTCATCCAGAAGACGGTTGCTCCGACTAAGCAGGCGCTCGCAGATGCGAAGATCAAGCCAGAGCAGATCGACGAGGTTGTTCTCGTTGGTGGCTCAACGCGCATTCCTCGCGTGCGCGCCTTGGTTAAGGAACTGTTTCGCCGCGAGCCTCACGTTGAGCTGAATCCCGACGAAGTAGTCGCGCTGGGTGCCGCTGTCCAAGCTCACATACTCGCGGGTGGCTCGAAAGCAACTGAAGACATGCTGCTGCTCGACGTCACACCGCTCTCGCTTGGCATCGAAGCCATGGGCGGAGTTGTGGCAAAGATCATCCATCGCAATTCAACTATCCCGGCGTCTGCGACCGAGCATTTCACGACGGCTGTTGAAGGACAGACCAACGTCGCCATTCACGTTCTGCAAGGGGAGCGAGAACTAGCGAGTGATTGCCGCTCGTTGGCGCGTTTCGACCTCAAAGGCATCCCACCAATGCCAGCGGGACTGCCGCGCATTGAAGTGAAGTTTCTGATCGACGCCAATGGGATTCTGCACGTGAGCGCGCGCGAGCAGCGTAGCGGCAAGGAAGCTCAGATCGAGGTAAAGCCGACCTATGGCCTGACCGACAGCCAGGTTGAAGACATGATCATTGCCTCCTTCGACCACGCTCAGGAGGACTTCCGCAAACGTCAAGTCATAGAAGCACGCGTAGAAGCGGACAACATTCTGCTTGCGCTCGAGAAAGGTCGCCGCGATCCCGCTTGGCAGCAACTCACTGGCGACGATAAGCGCAGAGTCGATGCACTCGAGCGCGAGTTGAAGGAAGCCAAGGCTGGCGAGGATTACAAGACGATCCGTGCTGCCATTGACGCACTGAATGAGGGCACGATGGATCTTGCCGAACTCATGATGGACTCGGCCGTATCCGAAGCGATCAAGGGCAAAACGATGAGCAGCGCAGATTCGGATCTAGGCGCCGGTCCGACTGCGCCGCATCCGATCGCGCCGGCTGAGTTCGAGCACAAGAGATAAGAGGGAAAACGAGATTTATGTCCGACGAAAAGAACAAAACTAGCGGCCAGGGAGTCGCCACGATGGAAGAACCCGGTCCCAACACGGTTCGCGTGACCTTCATGCCGGCGAATAAGACCTTCGAGTTCGAGAAGGGGCAATTGCCCTATGCCGACCACGGCAAGCCCGAGTCGCTCCTGGACGTGGCCATGAACAACAACTTCTTCCTCGATCATGCCTGCGGAGGAAACTGTGCCTGCACTACGTGCCACGTGGTCGTGCAAAAGGGCGAAGAGTTGCTCTCCGAAATGGATGACGATGAAGCCGACCGGCTCGACATGGCCGCGGGACTCACGCTGCATTCGCGCCTCGGCTGTCAAGCAGTAATCGACAAGCCAGGGGAGATCGTCGTCGAAATCCCGGAATGGAACAGGAACTACGTGTCAGAAGGGCACGCGCCGAAAGACTAAAAACGGAAAGGCGTTTCAAGTTTCAGGTTTCGGCAAAGCCCCGTTCAAACCGAATGGCTGATGAGAGACTGGTACGGTCGCGCTTGGCCGAAACTCGAAACTTGAAACTCGAAAACGCTCTGAGGTTTTATGCCTGCTGATCTCGGTTGGGAAGATGCTGAAGATATCGGCATTCTGCTTGCAGAAAAGTTTCCGGATACTGATCCGCTGACGGTGCGCTTTACCGATCTGCACCGCTTTGTCACTGGACTGCCTACGTTCAACGACGATCCGTCTGCGTCCAACGAAGGCAAACTCGAGGCTATTCAAATGGCTTGGTACGAGGAATGGAAGGACGCGCAGTAGTTTTGAGCCGTTGTCATTCCGAGTCCGACAGGACGAGGAATCCCTACAGAACCCAAGAATTCGAGTGAGACGAGACACGTAGTCTCAGACTACGAGAGTCTCTGTTCGCAAATTTACCATTTCGTATCGGTAGAGATTCCTCGCCGCAACCCCAGCGGCTTCGGAATGACAAACCAAGAAGCAAGAAAAACTTACTTCAGCACCTTCACCTGCGCCCCGGGCGGCTGCGCAAGCACGAACTGATCATCGGTGAGCGGCTTGTTCACCTCGATCTTCTCGATCGTGATGTGGATCGAGTATTCCTCTTTCGGACGATTGATCGTGATCTGTGAGGGGAAGTTCACTCCCTGGAAGTCAGCAAAGTTATCATAGACGGCTTCAGTAGCCACCGCACCGGTCCGGTCATAAATCATCTGCCGGTGAGGCTTTAGGTCGATCCGCGAGAAGGTGATCTTTCGCTCCAAACGCCAAGTATCTCCTTCGTGCACGATCACGTTCACGATGTAGTCTGGCAGTTCCCAGCTCTTCTTCTTATTGCTCGAATCTTGCACTACATCCGTGCCCTGCTCCAACACTGCAATCTCGTTGGGACCGATCTCGTGCAGCAGGAGGGAATCGAAGAAAACGTGAGGCCGCAGATTCTCAAGGGTATTAGTGGAGGGTTGGGGCGAGTCTTCAGCTGGGCCTTCGATGAACTTATTTAGCGGTGGGATCGAGAGCTTAAAGGTTTTGCCGTCGCTCACCATGTCAAAGGCACGGCTGCGCACGATAGGCAGCAAACCGATTACGTGCAGCATGTCTGGATCTTTTTCCAGAATGTAGCCCTTGATCTGCTGAATGTCGGTAACTTTACCCTTCTTCGAGCCGCCGAGAGAAGTTGCGATCTCGACGGTAGCGCTAATGGAGTGGATCTTTCGCGCTTCAGAGTTGATGCGCTCGATCAATTGCGGCAGGTCGGCAACCAGCAGATTGGAGGTATTGACTTGCCGCTTATCGAGAGTTCGGGTGCGGACCAGGCAACCGGAGATCGAGAGTACCAGTACTGCGATTCCCAGGGAGCGTGCCGCGAATCGTATCTGCATGAAAGAACAGAAATGTTATTTAATCCCCAGTATATAAGACGTGTTGAACGCACGTGGGATTCTGGCGCGTGGTCGAGAGGAATAAAAAAACAAACCCAAAAGCTCACGCGGATTCACGCGGATTTCTTGAGGGATGTCTGGAGTGACGTGTGCAGCAGGAAGCGTTACTGGTGCGCACATCCTCAATCGCGCCGACTTCTCGACGAATTGAATCCTGGAGGAACAAAGTAGTCAACCCTCATTCCCAAAAAATCTGCGTTCATCCGCAAAATCCGCGTGAGTTTTTGGTTTTGGTTTTGCTCTTACTGCTGAGCTCTAGCCGCCTTCGCCCACGGCGTGCCGGTAAGCGGCGACGTTCTTGTTATGCTCCTCGAGCGTCTTGGCGAAGCGGTGGTGGCCCTGATTGTCGCTTACAAAGTACAGGTAATCAGTCTTGGCAGGATGCATCGCGGCGATCAGGGACTCCTTCCCCGGGTTGGAGATGGGTCCCGGAGGAAGTCCAGGATTGCGATAGGTGTTGTATGGCGACGTATAGTGCAGGTCAGAGGCGTAGATGGTTCCGCGGTAACGGTTCGCGAGAAGTGCAGCGTAGATGACAGTGGGGTCGGTATCCAGCGCTACATGCTGTTCCAGCCGATTGTAAAAAACTCCTGCCACTAGCGGGCGCTCGTCAGGCACGGCAGTTTCCTTCTCCACGATCGAGGCCATGGTCACGATCCGATGGACGTCACCAGTCAGTCCAATCGCGTTGGCTTCCTGACGGAAGCGCTTAACCATCGCTGCGACCACGTCGGGTGCCTTCTGCTTGCGGGAGAACCGGTATGTGTCCGGGTAGAGATAGCCTTCGAGCGTCGGCACTTGGGTATCGATATCGCGCACCAGAGCGAGTTGTGATCGGACTTGCTCCAGGAAGTGTTGTTGTGAGTCAATTCCGAGTTTCTCCACCGCCGTCGCGATGTCGAAGATGTTGTAGCCTTCGGGAACCACCAGCACGCGGGCGTAAGTGTCTCCACGCGCTATGTGACGATAGACCTCCGTGAGCCTCTCGGGATGGTCGAACTCATACTCACCCGCCTTCAGCGATCCATGCCGAAACAAGTGCAGTAACAGAAAGGCCGAACGGCTGCGGATGATTCCTGCATGCTTTAGCTCAGACGCGATGTGGCGCGCCGAGGAGCCCGCCTTGAACTCGACGAATGTCTGCTGCGTTGGTCCAGCGGGAACCACCAGGCAGAAGCCGATCCAGCCTGCAAAAGCAAGCAACAGCAAAAGGCCGATCGCGAACAACTTGCGCATTCCGAAATTTTAGATTCATTTCGCCTCAAATAGGTCAGCAGCTCGAAAACGAAAGATACAGAGCTGATGAGGAACTTCTGGGTGTGGGTACCCTTCGGGCGCGAGGGATGACAGTTCTTTACAAGTTGGTGTTCCTAATGGTTCCCTCTCGACAGCGACGCAATCCGATCTTCATTCCCGAACAACTCCGTTTACACGCCCTCCAATCAGCAGTACACTCTCAACGCCTCTACTAAATCGATTTATGAAGAAACATCAAATTGCCGTAGGCGTTCTTCTAATCGTGTCATCAGTCATTCTCCGCGCGGACGATAACATCCCCCACGCTGCCTGGCGCATTCCTATCGGGCAGCCTCCGGCGAATCCCGGCGGACACAAGCCCGAAGTCAGCAACATCGACGACGGCTACTGGCAGGGCGCTCCCGTCGGGGGATTCGGAGCGGGAACATTTTCGCGCTCCTATCGCGGGCACTACGAGCGGTGGCACGTGAAAGCCGGTGTGCACAAGTATGAGGATGTACCGGCGAATCAGTTTGCCGTGTTTGCACAGCCTGAAGGCGGAGAGGCCGTCGCTCAGGTGCTCGCCACAGGGAAGCCACAGAATGGACAACTCTCGACTTGGAACTGGAGCTATCCCGTAGGGTCGGGGGAGTACGCCGCGCTCTATCCGAAGTCCTGGTTCGCCTATCAGTCGCCGCAACTGCCGATCAAGCTGACGGTTGAGCAGTTCTCGCCGGTGCTTCCCGACAACTACAAGGAAACCAGCTATCCGGTAGCAATCTATAACTGGTATGCGCAGAATCCAACCAGCAAGCCGGTTACGGTATCGATCCTCTTTTCCTGGGCGAATATGGTGGGCTGGTTTCGCGATTCCACGCGCGGCTTCGCCGGCGGCTTGAATAACCAGAACACGAATACTTACCGGGCCGAGCAGATCCAAAATGGGAACATGCAGGGGATTGTCTTCGATCGTCTGCGCAGCGGAGCGGTGCAGGAAGAATGGGATGGGCAGTTCGCGATCGCAGCTCTCGCGAGCCCCGGTGTCGAAGTCACTTATATGACCAATTGGATGTCCTATGGATCCGGTCAGGACGTGTGGAAGCCGTTCTCGATCGACGGACGTCTCCCAAATTCGGCTCCAAAGCTTGCCAGTGCAGGAGAGCCTATGGCAGCCGCCATTGCTGTGCGCTTCACGCTGCGACCAAACGAGAAGAAGCTTGTACCAATGGCGCTCTCGTGGGACCTGCCTATTGCGGAGTTCGGCGGCGGACGCAAATGGCTGCGCCACTACACAAGGTTCTTTGGTGCGTCGGGAACCAACGCCTGGAAGATTGCACGCGCAGCGCTGGAGAACGCTCAGGATTGGAGCCGGCAGATCGACGCCTGGCAAAAGCCTGTCATCGATGACGACTCTAAGCCGCTCTGGTACCGGGGCGAATTGTTTAACGAACTCTACATCCTCGCCGACGGTGGCACACTATGGGGACATGAACTCGAAGGTGTCGGTAATCCTAAGCATCGCTCGGCGCAGATGGCCGACAGTTTCAGTTACCTCGAATGCTTCGATTACCAGTACTACGGCACATCAGACGTGCGCTTCTATGGCTCTTTCCCGCTGGTGAAATTCTGGCCCGAGATTGAGAAGCAGGAGATACGCCAGTACACAGACACGATCGCGGAGAGCAATCCGCAGGAGTACATCTGGGCATGGAAGCGCGATCACCAGCACATACTCGAACTTATGCAGCGTAAGACCGCCGGCTCTGCGCCGCATGATCTTGGTTCGCCTACGGAAGATCCATTCGTCAACGTCAATCAATACAACTACCAGGACGTCTCGAACTGGCGCGATCTGAACAGCAAGTACGTCCTGATGGTGTGGCGTGACTACGTATTCAGTGGCTCTAAGGACACTGATTTTGTGCGCTATACGTGGAACGCCGTGAAAATGGCGATGGAGCACCTGCGCCAGTACGACAAGGACGGCGATGGGCTCATCGAGAACGGCGGTTTCCCGGATCAGACTTACGACAACTGGGTTGCGCGCGGCGAGAGCTCATACAGCGGCAGCTTGTACCTGGCTGCATTGCGGGCCACGGCAGAGATTGCGCGCAAACTCGGCGACAGCGCGGCCGCCAAGAAGTATGACGATCTGTTCAAGCGTGCCCAGTCTGCGTTCGTTAAGAACCTCTGGAACGGCACCTATTTCAACTACGACGTAGGCAGCGATTACAAGACGGACATCATGGCCGAGCAGCTCGCGGGCCAGTGGTATGCAAACCTAACCGGCCTGGGAGAAATTGTGCCGGCAGAGATGCGCCGCTCCGCGCTGCAACATGTCTTTGATTTCAATGTGATGAAGTTCCAAAATGGAACCATGGGAGCAGTAAACGGCATTGCCGCCAATGGCGACATCCTGCATGAGAACGAGCAGGTGGAAGAGGTCTGGACCGGCACGACCTTCGGCGTTGCGTCGCACATGCTGTCCGAGGGAATGCGTGATCAGGCCTTTAAGACTGCGGAAGGTGTGTACAACGTCGTCTGGAAAGATCGTGGATACTTCTTCCGTACGCCAGAGGCCTACGACTCCCGTGGTCTCTACCGCGCCAGTATGTACATGCGGCCAGGCTCAATCTGGTCGATGGAGATGACGGGGAACGAGCACTCGGCAGTCAGCGCTCGGCTTTCACCCAAGTAGAACCCTATTCACCACGGAGACACGGAGACACGGAGGAAGGCGGAACTAACCACAAAGGGCACGAAGTATCACAAAGGAGAGGAGGGAAGAAAGGCTCTTACTTTGTGATCCTTTGTGTCCTTTGTGGTTTCATCCCGGCCGTTCTCCGTGCCTCCGTGTCTCCGTGGTGAATAGGCCTCCCCCAGGCAGCACGGCAGCTGTGGTGAACATCTCATGAATGCGCAGGAACTCTGCTCGCGCTGAGTTTATTCTTCCAGGGCCTCAGGTAATGCCGGAATCAGCAGTTGGTCAGTTAATTCTCTTCATCCTCGTCATTCTTGCCTCTGCGCACCTCTTTGGCAGCCTGTTTACGAGGTTGCGACAGCCGCGAGTGATCGGAGAGATCCTCGGCGGCCTGCTTGCCGGACCATCCCTGCTCAACATCTCTGCTGGTTCGGAAGCTGCGCTCACCAAGCCTGCGCTCGATGTCCTCTATTGGATCGGCCTGCTGATGCTGATGTTTCTCTCCGGCGCGGAGACGCAGGGACTGTTTCGCCGCGAGGAGCGCAAGCCGATTGCCTGGATTGGCATCGTCGGGACTGCTCTCCCATTCCTGATTGCTCTTCTGTTGAGCACACGTCTGGACCTTAGTGCCTTAATGGGAACAGCGCAGAATCGAATTGCCCTGGTACTAGTGATTGGTATTGGCACGGCGGTCACTTCTATTCCGGTGATCTCGCGGATCTTTCATGACCTGCACATCCTGCACACGCGTTTCGCCAAGCTGATTCTTGGCGTCGCGGTCATGGAAGATGTAGTGCTGTGGGCCGTACTGGCCGTAGCCACAGCTCTGGCGGAGTCGAAGGCGCTGCCGACAAGCGTGATCGCGCAGCGAGTCTCTCTCACGCTCATCTACTTTGTCGCAGGTCTGGCGCTGTTTCCGCGATTAGCACGACGCTTGCACGAAGCGCGGTGGAATGTCTTCATTCGCCACTCGACCACGGCCTATCTGATTCTGCTGTTGTTTGCGTATGTTGCGCTGGCCGCAGCAATGAACGTAAGCCTTGTGCTGGCGGCGTTTCTCGCAGGATTTGCCATTCCGCGGGAGTCGCTGCGCATGACCCAGTCGCTGAATGAAGTGAAAGGTGTGGCTTTTGGATGCTTTGTTCCGCTGTATTTCGCTCTGGTCGGATACAAACTCGATCTGGGGAAGAGCTTCAACCTGACGATGGTGGCTGCATTCCTTGGCGTCGCCTGCCTCATCAAGCTGGTTTCAGTACTCGCAGGAGCCAAGCTCGCAGGATTCTCGATTCCAAGCTGTGTGAACCTTGCGGTTGCAACGAATGCCCGCGGTGGTCCGGGGATCGTGCTGGCCAGCGTCGCCTACGCGGCGGGAATCATCAATGCTCAGTTTTATACAACTCTGATCCTGCTGGCGGTGATCACCTCACAAGCCGCGGGTGCGTGGCTTGAGCATGTACTGCGTAAAGGGAAACCGCTGTTGACAGAGGAACCCGAGGATCGAGCCAGAGAAAAATCGGGTGATCGGGTGATCGGGTCATCGGGTGAAGTGGAAACCCTGGCTGCTTAAGGGTTCCTTTCTTGCACTGTCATTCTGAGGCCCGCTGTTGGCCGAAGAATCCCCCCGCTTTCTCGGACTAGATTGCGGCCGGTGCGGCTTTCTCACGAAGAACACGGTTTTCGCCGAAGAGCCCGGGAAGCAGCAACAAAGCCCGACCTATTCCGGGAGATCCTTCGGCCAACAGCGGGCCTCAGGATGACAGTTTCTTAGATTTGTCGCGGTAATGAGCGACTAACACTCTGCTGAAATGAAAACGCCGGGAGGATCCCGGCGCGCCGTTTATTTGTCTCGAAGCCAAGGTTGATCCGGTGTTACTTCACCCGATCACCCGATGGCCCGATCACCCGATTCTTCTCACTTGTTCTTCCAAACCGGCTTTCTCTTCTCCAGCACGGCGCGCAGTCCTTCCTGGACGTCTTGCAGGTTCATCAGCTCATTCAGGTAGATGTTCTGCGACTTCTTCATGGCTTCGTCGAGAGGCAGGCCAATCGAGCTTCCGATTACCTTCTTTGTGACTTCGAGTACAGGCGCGCTGAACTCACTGATCTTGGCAAGCACTTCATCCACGGTCTTTTCCAAGTCCTTTTCGGGAACGACCTTGTTCACGAAGCCCAGCCTTAATGCATCTTCGGCTCCCAAAGCCTCGCCCGTAAGAATCAGTTCGTAGGTCTTCTTAGGCCCAATCAACTGTGGCAGCATGACGGCTGCGAACGGCGGGAAGACTCCAAGCTTCACTTCAGGCTGCGCGAACTTCGCTTGCGGAGTGGCGATCACCATGTCGCCGAAGGCCACCAGCTCCGATCCTGCCCCAATGGCCGGGCCGTTCACGACCATAATCAGTGGCTTCGAGATCTCGCGGATCGCCGCAAAGACGCGATTGAAGGCCTCCAGGGTCTGAAAGACGCGGTCCGGACGCGAATCCTCCAGCGAAATGCCGGCCGAAAAGGTCTTCTGCGCCGAACTCACCAGGATCGCCTTAATGTCTCCGCGCCCATTCAGGCCCTCGATGCTCTGCGCCAGCTCCGTCATCATCGGAACGGTGAGGACGTTGTAGGGAGCGTGGTTCAGGGTGATGCGGGCAATGTTATTTGCGATTTCGAACTGGACATACTTGAGCTGCTCGGTCAGGACGGTGGGGGTAGCCATGGGAACCTCGGGGTCAAAAGGCGATTATGGCATAGGGTAACAACCAAGGAGAGTACCAATGGGGTGTGTCCCAAGGCTCCTGCCTCGAATTGACACATTCCAAAGGGTGACTGAGAATAGCTGCACAGGCGCTACCCGGCGCTAGTTCCGCTCGCCGATACGCTGTCAAGGATCCCCCTTATGGCAAATATCCTCTGCGTGGATGACGAGCCCCACGTTGTAACCCTCAAACGCGCCATTTTGGAATCCGCCGGCCATTCTGTAACCGCGTGCACTTCAGCGCGCGACGCCATAGAAAAACTGCGGCACAATTCCTATGACGCGGTTGTGACCGACTGGCGCCTTGGCGATGCCAACGGCCGCGCCGTCGTGCAGGCCGCGAAAGACCACTCCAGCATGCCTGTAGTCGTGGTGTCGGGCTACGTAGCCGAGGCCTTTCAGGCCGCCGAGCCACTCGCTGATCTGTATCTGGAAAAGCCGGTAAATCCGGAGGAACTCGTCACCATCGTGAACGAGCTGCTTAAGAGCCAGGAACGTGACGAGGAGAACCAAAAGCGGCGTAGGCCTTCGTAAAAAGTCCGACGGAAACGCTTTGGGATACCGAGAAACTCAGCGCATTAGGGAAGTGCATCGGCTTTAGCCGCTGAGGTAAAACTCGCTTACAACGGCTGGAAGTTAGGCTAACTAGAAATTCTTCAGTACCCCGACCAAACCGCAGCGGCTAAAGCCAGAATGATGTCGTCACTGATTGACGGCACGGCTGAAGCCGATGCCCTTCCCTATACCATTCCTGGATTACTCATTACGCAGCGCCGGTTCTGCGTCGTCCTATGCGCCCACAGCCAGCACTTTGTCCACTCGCGTAACCGCGAGCACCGTTTTCACTCGCTCTGAAACACCAACGAGTTGAATGCCGCCGCCGATTTTCTGGCGCGAGACGTGCATGTTGACTAGCGATCCGATGCCTGAGGAGTCCACGTAAGGAACGTGGGTGAGATCGACAACGATGTTGGGCGCCGTCTGCGCGCGCCACAGTCTCTGAAAGTCAAAAAGGTTATCCAGCACCAGCGGACCAGCCAGCCGCAGAACGATCTCACCAACGCGAGCGCCGTCGACCACTTCGATGGTAAGTGGACCACTATGCATAATAAGTCCTCCGGGGATTGCGCGATTATACAGAAGGCATCTGTCCCAAGCCGCAAGGTAGAGACGCAGCATGCTGCGTCTCTACGACGCTACGTCTGCATCAAAAGAAAACGCCGGACTTTGAGTCCGGCGTTCAAGTCAATCGCTATCGCTTATTGCCGCTTCTCAATTGCTCAGCTGATTGCTGGCAGTTCCCGCCAATGCAGCAGCGGCTTCATTCAGAATCCGGTGATGGATAGTGAACAGCGCGAGCTCGAGGCGGTCGGAGACGCCGATCTTGTCGTAAACGTTCCGCAGATAATTCTTGATCACTTGTTCGGTGGTTCCGAGCTGGACGGCGATTTCCTTGTTCTTGAAGCCCTGAACGATCAGAGCGACGATCCGCAGCTCTTTTGGTGTGAGGCGGTCGCGCACGCGGGCTCCGACGATGTCGTTCTCGGTGGCCTCGGCAGCAGCGCCTGTGTCTTGCACCCAGGTTTCGTTGCGCGACACTTTGCGGACGCATTCGACCAGCGAAGTTCCGCTTACGTTGCGGAAGACCACGCCGGCGATGCCGAGCTGCAAGTACTGCGCACTGTTATCGTTGCTCTCAATCACGATGACTAGACGAGTCTTGGTCTTCTTCGATAATTCGACGAGAGCGCGAATGTCCACGTGCATCGCGGTCGAGAAAATGAGAACGTTGGCGCGGAAGCTTTCAACCGCCGCCAGCATGCGCTCGGTGTTTTCGCACTGCGCGACGATACGAAAGTCGTCCTCCACTGCCAGCACTTTTGCTGCGCCCGCGCGGAAGATCGCTTGGTTGTCTGCGAGGATGATCTTAAGCATTTGATATGCAGCGGATGGCCGCCGTCCTTCTTATGTGCATCGCCGCCAGAATCAACGACAATGCCCCGGAAATCTTCGGCGACAGACTACGCGCCGCGAACAAATTTATAGTTGTCGATCACGCAAGCCACGCCACCGCTGGAACTTTTGTCGCTTTCCCGGCGAATCACGCGGCCCTGACACTTCACCCGTACATCATGATTGCCGCCGATAACGTCCGATGGCAGCGTAATTTCAAATTCGATTTGCGATCCGACCTCTAGCTCCGCATCGGCGCGAATATATACGCCCGCGGCGCTAACGTTTTGTGTAGTTCCTGAAGTCTGGTCGGCCGACTCCCCCTCCCGGATAGTTATCGGCAGATTGAGAGGAAACCTTCTGCCTGTTCTCGCGTCAGACAAACTCATCTCCTTTTGCAGGTCCGCTGTTAGAGGGAATTTTGTACCAGCGCACCGTGTGGGGCAACTCGGTTTATACCATGAAGAGCGCGCTTTCCAGCACAAATAGGGGATATTTGCCTTGGTTCTCGGCGTTACTCTTTATGTTTTCCCTAGTTACTAAAGTACTGGTCGATAGTTGAATTTGCCTTCGAGCTGGATGTCGGCCGCCGAACTGGCCACGTAAATATTGAAGATGCCAGGCTCGGCCTTCCAGGCATGCGACTTCACGTCGTAGTAGGAGAACGAGCGACCGTCGAGCGGGAGGGAAACACGCTTGGTCTCTCCCGGCTGCAAGACGATTTTGGAGAACCCTTTTAGCTCCTTCGGCGGACGTGGAACCGAACTGTGGGGATCTCCAACATAAAGTTGGGTAACCTCTGCGGCAGGGCGGGTTCCCGTATTGGCAACGTCGAAGCTGACCGTCACCGTGCCGTTAGTGGCGGGTGAGACGGTCAAATTCTTATAGGCAAACGTGCTATAGGAAAGTCCGAAACCAAAGGGAAACAGGGGCTTGATCTTGTTCTGATCGAAGTGGCGGTACCCAACAAACACGCCTTCGTTGTACTTGATGCGCTTGGGGCCGTCGTTCGGATAGTAGTTCTTAGAAGTGGCATTGTCCTCCCAGCGCCGCTCGAGTGAAATCGGCAATCGCCCGGAGGGGCTGTAATCGCCGAACACCAGTTGCGCCAGCGCGGTGCCACCCTGCTCGCCCGAATACCATCCGTGCAGGAGGGCCGGGACCTGATCGATCCAGGCCGTCATCTCAGCGTTCCCACCGGCAGTGAGCACTACGACCGTCTTCTTGTTGGCCGCCGCGATCTCCTTCACCAGTTCATCTTGTCCGGGAGGTAAACGGAAGGTGCGATCGCCGGCTTCGCTCTCGATGGTATCGCCGAATCCAGGGAAAAGCAGCACTACATCTGCTTGGGCGGCGATAGCCTTTGCCTCGGGGATGACGGCCTCCGATGCCGGTAGCACACCGAACGAAACCCGTTTCGGTCCCCAACCGCTGCGTCGATAGTATTCCAGCTCTACTTTGTGCTTGCTGCCCGGCTCGATCTGCAAAGTCGCGAAATTGAGAATTGCAGTGGCCCTCTCCCAGTTATCGACGACGAGCTTGTCATCGACGAACAGCCGATAGCCGCCGTTCTCGCCGGGACCAAGCACGAAAAAGTCATGGGGGCCGCCGGCGTGTGCCGTGTAATAGCCAGACCAGCGAATCGAGGCTCGGCCCAACGGAGTGTCATAGTTGTCCGTTCCGAAGTTCACATGCCGATCAACATGAGTGCGCGCCGGCGATCCGCTTAGGTCAATGTTTTCAAACTCCTCGGCGCGCAGGCCTGCTTCGCCGTCGCTCTCAGCCGTCGTGAACTCGGTGTCCTGCGCGATGTCGCGATACGGTTTCAGGGCAGGATGGAAGAGCACTTTTGCTGGTTGACCAGAATTGGTGACGTACTTGCTGAATCCCTCGAGATAGCTGACTGCGTGGAACGGTTGCACGTGCGCGCTGCCGCCTCCAACTGGCTGTGCCGGATACGCATTCGGCCCGATTATTGCGATCGTCTTTATCTCCTGCTTGTTTAGCGGAAGGATCTTGCCGTCATTTTTCAGCAGCACAAAGCTTTCGCGTGCAGCTTCGAGGGCCGTCCGCTGCCCTTCAGGGTTCAAAAACGGAATCGACGTTTCAGTCTGATCGCGATCCAGAAATCCAAAACGGATAGCTTCGCGAAGGATGCGGCGGACATGCTCATCAATCGTCGCTTGCGAAACCTTGCCGGCCTTTACCGCAGGTAACAGCGTCTCGCGGTTCATGAACTTACCCGAAGGCATCTCCAGGTCCAGTCCGCTATTCACGGCTGCGACGCCGTCGTAAGTTGAAGTCCAATCGGACATGATGATGCCGTCGAAGCCCCAATCTTTCTTGGCTATCTGATTGTTCAGAAATGCGTTCTGCGTGGAGTGTTCACCGTTGACCAAATTGTACGAATCCATAATGGCACCCACGTGAGCTTCTTTTACCGCAGCCTCGAAGGCCGGCAGATAGATCTCGCGCATGGTGCGCTCATCGATCTCGGAGTCGGTATTGTGACGGTCGTACTCCGAGTTATTGCCCATGTAGTGCTTGATGGTCGCGATCACGCCTTGGCTCTGCACTCCACGGACATAAGCCACGGCCGTCCGCGAGGCAAGGAACGGATCTTCACCGAAGTACTCGAAGTTGCGACCGTTCATCGGTGCTCGATGAATGTTCACTCCCGGACCGAGGAGGAAATGCACTCCTCGCGCCCGCGCGTCTTGGCCGTAGACCTTCGCCATGCGCTCGACCAACTCCGGATTCCACGAAGCCGCCAGACCGATGCCGCCCATTGTGGTTGCTGGGCCGTAGTTGCGCACGCCCACCGGCCCGTCAGACATCTTTTGTTCCGGCAATCCGAGTTCTTTGTATCCCCGAATATAGAAGCTCTTGATGCCGCCAAGCAGATCGATCTTTTGCTCGAGGGTCATCTTGCCGAGGATGGAATCGACTCGCTTTTCAATCGCGAGATCGCTGGAAGCAGTGGAAGGATTCTGTGAATTCGACTGAGCGAACAAAACAGTGGCGGCCAATACACCGATCCAAGACGATCGAGCGATCCTTGAAAACAAGAGAAAACCTCCTATTAAATCGATTTGGCATTGTAACGCTTTGGTCAAGGACAGTACTGTCGGGTTTTGCGGTTCGTGCCGCGTTTCGCGGCACGACGTCAAATGAGCCCGGCATCCAATGCCGGGTATGCGTCCTAAATCCCGAGCCCTGCTATGTCGCGTTGCGGCGGACACTCTTAAACAATGTCATCCTGAGGCCGCGGCGGACGAAGGATCTCCCGCGATGTGGCGGACTTGTTTGCTCTTTCCCGGCTCTTTCACGAGAAAGACATTTGCCGAAGAGCCAGGATGGGGCAATCCAGTCTGACACATCGCGGGAGATCCTTCGCCAAAAGAGGGCTCAGGATGACAGGACTTGGGGATTGGAGTCGGCGTCAGACGGCGGACCGCCTACTTTCTTTCCAGCTCTTTGCCCACCGAATCCAGCACGCCATTAATAAACTGGACCGATTCGGGACTCGAATAGCGATGGGCAATATCAAGCGCTTCGTTGATCACGATGGCGCGTGGCGTCTTGGGAAAACCGAGGAATTCGGCGACGCCGAGTCGCAGCAGATTGCGGTCGACGGCGGGCATGCGGTCCATGCGCCAATGTTCGGTGTGCTTTTGAATCAGGCCGTCAATTTCCGCACTGCGATCCTGGGCTACATGAAACAGGTCGTCGGCAAATTCACGGGTGTCCGCGTCGACGGTGGAGCGCTCCGCCCAGAAGGTCTTGCGGACATGATCTTCGTTCTGCTTGCCCATGTCCGATTGAAATAGCATCTGCAGCGCCATCTCGCGCGATTTGCGCCGCTTGCCCGATTTAGCGGCCATCGGAGGCTCCACGCTTGAGTTTGCCTTTGAGAGAGACCATCTCGATCGCCGTGATTGCAGCTTCCCAGCCCTTATTTCCACTCTTGAGGCCAGCGCGATCGATTGCCTGTTCGAGGTTCTCGCAAGTGAGCACTCCATAGCTGTGCGGAACGCCTGTGTCCTGCGCTGACTGCCCTATACCCCGCGTGACTTCAGTGGCGATGTGCTCGTAGTGCGTCGTTTCCCCACGGATCAAGCAGCCAAGGGTGATCACCCCATCCACTGTTCCTGACTCAGCCAGCAGACGCGCGGCCGACGGAATCTCGAACGAACCGGGTACCCGCACAATCTGAATGTCCGCAGAGGTGGCGCCGTTGCGGCGCAAACAATCCACCGCTCCCTGAAGCAGGCGCTCAGTAATGAAGGAGTTCCAGCGGCTTACGACGATACCGAAGCGCATGCCGCTGGCATTCAGCCCGCCTTCCACGGCCTTATGAGCAGATTTCTCCGGATCGGTGAATGCCCAGAAACCGATGCGCGAGTTCGCATCAAGTCGAAGAGAAAAGATCCGCGACTTCCACGGTGTGTCTTCTATTTCACTAACGTCGTCATGAAATTGTTTCCGCGCGAGCTGGTGCGCCGTGTCCAAATCCCTGACCTCGATGAGCACGTCAGGTTCAGAAGGCACCCGTCCGTTCACCAATTCCAGGCTTCCGACAGGA
Source organism: Terriglobales bacterium (assembly GCA_035567895.1). Lineage (NCBI taxonomy): Bacteria > Pseudomonadati > Acidobacteriota > Terriglobia > Terriglobales > Terriglobales bacterium. The sequence continues at coordinate 178,455 of DATMPC010000013.1, forward strand.
GCAAGGAATGGAGCGCCCTTGCTGTGCTCGTCACTCCAACCGTGGCCATCCTCGAATCCCAATGAGCGCAGCAGCGCCGAAAGCTGCTCGAATCTTTCCGGCGATGTGTGACGCACAAATGTGAGACTGCGGATCATTAACTCCAGTGTGACACAACGACTTCGAACCGGCGAAACCGTATCGTCAGCCCATGCAGGAATATAATTCCGTGAACCTGCACGTCAGGTGCACCGACTGGAGCAGCTTCTCCGGGCGGCATTCCGTGAACTCCTGATTCATGTCTTTAACGTCAATTCTTTGGAAACCTGTGCGTGCGGTTCAGGTGTCTAAGTGAGGAGAGTGAGTCTCTCTAGAAACTTCGCGATCTCTCTCGCGGCAGTGGTGCTGGGTAACACCATCTACTTCCTGCTCATGCCACACCTGCCGCCGGCTGCGCGACACCGCAGCTTTACTCTGTGGCCCGACCTTGGTCTGTTGATCGACTTCTGGATCTGTCTGGTCATGTATGGAGTGATTGCCCTTCTTTTCCGACCTCACACCGAGCGCCCACCCAGCGAACAAAGAAGGTGAGTGCCCACTCAGCCGAACGGCAACGATTGAAGTAGTAACGCGAGATAAACTCGGTGTCACCCGTTGGTCCCCGGATCGGAGCTTGACCCAAAAATGACCCGATTGGTGCCCTAAAACCGCCTCAAAATGCGCCTTTTGGCACGGGTAGACCGCCTGAAAATCCTTGTCAATTTCCCATGAATCGGGCTTAATGAAAGCATTATCGTGCAGTCGCAATCCCTCTGGTTGACGTTCCGTCTATGCCTCCCCCTGGCAGCAGACTTGCCGGAACGGCTTTGGATTGTTCGACTTATCGCGCCAAATGCAAAAGATTGCCCTACTCTATGACGCCAGCCAGGCGGTCCTGTCCACCTTCAATCTGGACGAAGTACTGGAGCAAATCCTCTCTATCGTGCGCGATTACTTCCACGTAACCAACTCCGCCCTTTTCCTGCTGGACCCAGATACTCACGAATTCTTCGTTCGCTCCTCGATAGGGCGCGCCGGAGAGAAGACCGGTGTTCGGATTGCCCCCGGAACCGGCCTCATTGGCACGGCTGCGCAGCAGAAAAGGCCGGTGTATGCACCGGATGTAACCCAGGATCCGCGCTTTATCGGACACCCTTCCGCGACCAAATCAGAAGTAGCGATCCCGCTGATGGTGCGCGACGAAGTTGTGGGAGTCCTCGACATCCAAAGCGAGCAGCTCGATGCCTTCGATTCTGAGACCCTGGACCTCCTCACGTTGTTCTCCACCCAGGCCTCAATTGCCCTGGAGAATGCCCGTCTGTACTCGCTAGAACAGCGCCGCTCACGGCAGCTCGAAGCCATCAATGCCATCGCCCGGCAGACCACGGCGGTGCTGAATCTGGACGAGCTCCTCGGGAAGGTCTGCGACCTGGTGCTGCAAACCTTCCCCGTAGATCACGTAGTGGTGCAGCTTCTCGACGATGATGAACGTCTTTCCGTGCGCGCCCACAAAGGGAAACTTACGCCGATCCTGACTCAGGGAGCGGCGCTTCCAGCCGGTACCGGTATGGGAATGCGGGCGCTGGAACTCGGAAAAACGGTCGTGGAAAACGAAGTAGCCTTTGTACCGCACTACATGGCCAGCTTTGTAGAGACGCGTTCCGAGACGTGTGTGCCCCTGATCTTCTTTGGCGAGAAGCTGGGCGTGCTCATGCTGGAGAGCGCGAAGCCGCACAACTTCACCCAAGAGGACGTTACTCCGCTTGAGTCAGTGGCGGATATTTGCGCCGGCGCCATCCAGAACGCGCACTATTTCGAGAAGGCGCAACAACTCGCCTACATCGACGGCCTCACGGGGATCTACAACCGCCGCTTTTTCGAGATGCAGATCGGCTCGGAAATCGAGCGCGCCTCCCGTTACGATGGCCGGCTGGCGATCATCATGATCGACATCGACAACTTCAAGCGCCTCAACGACGAGTTCGGCCACCTGCTTGGTGACGAGGTCCTGCGGCAGGTGTCCGGAGTCTTCGGCCAACAGCTTCGTAAAGTTGATGTTGTCTGCCGTTACGGTGGAGAGGAATTCGTCATTCTTGTACCGCAAACTTCTGGCGGAAACGCAATGGAGGTAGCAGAAAAGCTACGCAGAATGGTGGCAGCGTATCGCTTTCCCGGCGTGCCAGTGAAGGTAACGATCAGTGCTGGTGTAGCCGAATTCCCCGCGCACGGCAAAACTCGGGATGAGTTGGTCGCTGCCGCCGATGCTGCGTTGTATGTTTCGAAAGAGTCGGGTCGTAATCGCGTTTCCGCCGCTGCCGCGGCGCGCAAAACGACGGCATAAACGATTCTCAGTCACAACGCGAGCCTCCTAATACTTGTCATCCTGAGCCCCTCTTTTGGGCGAAGGATCTCCCGCAAGTGCTTAGGTTACGCACGCTCTTACATGGCTTTTTTGGCCAGCGCTTTCTTATTAATTTCCGATGACGCTCGAACAAGAAGAAACTTCATGGCCAGTAAGCCGCACCAGCCGCGTTCAAGTTCGACACATCGCGGGAGGTCTTTCGCCCAAAAGAGGGGCTCAGGATGACAGTCTAAAGAAAAGGCTCAGATCACATGCACTAGAGAGTGAACTTCTCCCCCAAAGCATTTATCCTCGCTAAGCAAACCAACATTTCCTTGAACCAAATCCGAATTCCGGCGTAACTAACACTTATGCACACCGTCGAACTGCAGCAAGTTCGCAAGAGCTACGACAAGTTTGTTGCCGTCAAAGACCTCTCTCTCAGCATCGAGCAAGGGAGCATCTTTGGCCTGCTCGGTCCCAACGGCGCAGGCAAAACCAGCACCATTCGCATGATGATCGGGATCACTGTTCCTGATTCGGGCCAGGTGCGCATGTTCGGAGAGCCTTTCACGCGCAACCATCTCAAGCGCGTGGGCTATTTACCTGAAACCAGCGGTCTGTACAAGAAGATGAAGGTCAGCGAGCAGTTGGTGCTGTTCGGCCAACTGCGCGGTCTCTCCGCTGCCGATGCCGCTGGACGCGCGAAGAAGTGGTGCGAGCGCATGGAGATCGCCGGGTGGATGGACAAGAAGACCGAAGAGCTCTCCAAAGGAATGCAGCAGAAGATGCAATTCATTGCGACCCTTCTGCATGAACCCGAATTCCTGATCATGGACGAACCCTTCTCCGGGCTCGATCCGCTAAACGCGACGCTTCTCAAAGACGTACTGCTCGACTTGAACAAACAGGGCCGCACGATCCTGTTTTCGACTCATCGCATGGATCAAGTCGAGAAACTTTGCAGCTCAATCTGTCTCATCAATCGCGGTGAAGCGATTCTCCAGGGCACGTTGAAGGAGATCAAGGGTCGCTACGGTCGCAGCAATGTACAGATTGAATACGAAGGTGCCGATGATTTTCTGCACGAGAACGTCCTGATTCAGTCCTTCAACAATTACGGAAATTATGTGGAGGTCCGCATGGCCCCCGGGGCGGACTCGCAGAAGTTGCTGCACATGGTCGTCCAGCGCTCGCGCGTAAACAAGTTTGAGTTGGTTGAGCCGTCGCTGGAAGACATCTTCATCGACGTTGTGGGAAAGGCCGATGCATAACACTTTTCTGTTTGCCCGACGCGAATATCTGGAGACCGTGCGCAAGAAGTCATTTATCGTGATGACCATTTTGCTGCCGGCCATGATGTTCGGTTTCACCGTTCTGCCCAGCATGGTGGCTTCCAAGAAGTCGAACGAGACACAGCGAATTGTCATCGCCACCTCCGACGAGCAGTTCGGCAATGATGTGCGCGATAAGTTCACGAAGCCGTCAGACAACGATCAACTTCCGGCAAAGCGCCGCGGTTCCGAAGCTTCAAACCGTAGCTTCGAGGTGCAGGTCGATACGAACGTTTCTCCTGAAGAAGAGGCGGCTCTCACCGCGAAGGTGAATGGTCACGAGATTGACGGATATTTGTGGGCTCCGGCGACCGCGCTTGCGGAGCGGAAAATCAGTTATCGCTCGCGCGCTTCCAGTGATTTTGAGACGCAAGGTGCGCTAAGCGGCGGCGTACGCGAGGCTCTGCTGCGCCAGTCGTTCCGCAAACACGGAGTCCCTGCGGAAGAAATTGTCGACGTTCTTAAACCAATAAACGTCGATAGCAAGAAGATTGAAAACGGGAAGGTAACCGACTCGAGCGGCATCGCACTGTTCTTTACGGCGCTCCTGCTGATGATCCTGCTCTACGTCACGATTCTGATGTACAGCATGAGCGTAATGCGCTCCGTGCTCGAGGAGAAGAACTCGCGCATCTTCGAGGTCTTGCTATCGGCAGCTACAGCAAAAGAACTTATGGCAGGCAAGATCCTCGGCGCGGCGGGGGTTGGGCTCACCCAAATCGGCATCTGGACGTTAGTGACTGCGCCACTTGCCGCGCAGTCGATCAGCATGTTTGGCGAGAGCATTCATTTAGGCCTCTCATTCATGAACATGACCTTCTTTGGAGCTTTCTTCGTGCTCGGATTCCTGCTCTACTCCGCGCTTGGCGCAGCGCTCGGATCGGCCGTGAATTCGGAGCAAGAAGCGCAGCAGTTTCAGTTCGTGATCATGATGCCGCTGATCGTCTCAGCCATCTTCCTGACACCTGTGATCCAGCAACCGCACTCGACCTTGGCGGTGGTCTTGTCGCTGATTCCCTTCTGCACACCGCTGATCATGTTTACTCGCATCCTGGTGGAAACTCCTCCAGCATGGCAAATCGCGCTGAGCGTCGTGCTTCTGGTAGGAACTATCTACGCGATGCTGTCCATCTGCTCGCGCATCTATCGCGTCGGGATTCTAATGTACGGGAAACGACCTACCTTGCCCGAGATCGTGAAGTGGATGAAGTACGCATAAGAACGGCAGCATGCCACCACCGCCAATCGTGTCGCTGAGTTCCACGTGCGGCAGGATCGCGAAGGCTGGAGGATTTCTCCTAATGCTTGCGTCGCTGTTAAACAGTACTGGGAGGAATTGAGTCGGGGAACTTACTCGGCGGTGGCTGTGGCTAGTCGATTGGAGACAAAACACGTAGCGCTCAACACTTGAGTGGACGTGGACACCAAGGTCGCTCCATCAGGAAACTCGCCTCCAGCAAGCAGCGCGCGTTCCACGCAAGCCACGTCCCCGGCATGACGCTCGCAAACAAATACCTGCAGGCGGGAATGATCGGAGAACTGAAACTCGATTCGGTGACTGCGGCGGCTGGAACAGGGTTGCGGTGGACTTACCAGATTCATCTGACAAATGCTGGAGAAAATGTTTGCCAAGTTCGGCCCTCTCTGCAACCTGCTTCGTTAATAAATCGATTTAATAGCGCAAAAGGTAACTGAATCTTAATCGAAGTGTCAAGGCCCGGGCCTTAAGGAAAACTCGGAAAACGAGGATGCCAGAAAGCCTCCTGAGACTCGACGGCACATCATTACACGTGTCAGCCCGCAGCGAATCGTAGTTTCGGAGAATGAAAAAGCCAGAGGCCTTGAACTTCCGTGCGCTGTTGTTCGCTGGGCTGAACCAGCCTCAGAGAACCCTTCCAGTTTATTGGTCTTCGTGGTACCACGGATATGAGGAATCGCAATGAGCAGGGTCGAATGGCCGTGTGTTTTCGTGGCTTGGGACTCAGGTGACGTCGTGCAGGATTCGGCGAGGTTAACGAAGCGAGTTCCCTGCTATTTCCTTACTGATTCCCTGGTAAGTTTCGAATCGCCTGTATCCATGCGGCTTCCGCAAGAAAAGATTTTTTCGCGGGAAGAAATTGCCTGCTATGTTCCCTGAGCAGGGAAATCCACAAGTCACCGCTCGCCGATCAGATACTTGCAACCCTTCGGGCCCATGCGGGCGCAATGCTCGGCTCCGGCAGGAACGTCACAGCGCTCGCCTGCCTTGTAGCTCCGCATGGCGCCGTCCATGATGAGCGTCAACTCGCCATCGAGAATAACGTGCGCTGTTTCAGTCGCGTGGGTGTGCGCTTCGTAATAGGCGTTGGGCCCGTCCTGCCAGACGTAAATCCGCCGAAACCCTTCTGAACGAAGACCTTCACGTAAATTCTCTTCATTCACAGCGACCATGCGGAAATCCTCACCTGGCCCGAGTTACGTAATTGGAAGTTGTGGACTATGATTCTACGCGCTCAAACCGTTCAACCTTCCCGACTTCACTAGCCGGATATTGTTTGGCCATCACATCGAGTGAGGTTCCTATGCTTCGTCGTGCCTTCAAAACTCTTGTGACTCTCACGCTGGCTCTCCTTGTTGGCAGTTCTCTCGGACTATCACAAGCAACAGCCAAGAAGGTAAGCGCGAAAGCGCCTGACAAACTGCAATGGGTGTCGTGGTCAGATGACGTGTTCAAACAGGCGAAGGCCGAGGACCGTTTTGTGCTGCTTGATCTAGAGGCAGTGTGGTGCCACTGGTGCCACGTGATGGACGAGAACACGTACAAGGATCCGGACGTCATTCGACTCTTACGCTCGCGCTACATCACCGTGAAGGTCGATCAAGATTCGCGTCCCGATCTTTCCAATCGCTATGAGGATTACGGTTGGCCGGCAACCGTCGTATTCAACGGGAATGGACAGGAGATCGTTAAGCGTCAGGGCTATCTTGCTCCTGACGAGATGGCTGGTTTGTTGCAGGCGATCATCGACGATCCCACACCTGGGCCTTCAGTGAAGGCTGAGCCGAAGATCAATTTCGCGGAGAACCCGCTGCTCACAGGTCCTGCTCGCGAGGCGATCAAACGCGACTATAACGTGCAGTACGACACCAAGCAAGGTGGCTGGGGGTTCAACGACAAGTTTCTCGATGCCGACTCCGCGGAGTACGCTCTGCTACTTGCTCGCGCAGGCGACAAAGATGCGGAGCAAAAAGTAAAGGCGACACTGAGTCTCCAGCAAAAGCACCTCATCGATCCAATCTGGGGCGGCGTTTATCAATACTCCGCTGAACAGGATTGGGTACATCCTCATTTCGAGAAGATTGCGTTGATCCAGGCAAATGATCTGCGGATCTACGGGCTCGCATACGCGCAATATCGCGATCCTCAATACTTGCAAGCGGCCAAGGACATACACCGATATCTCACCGGCTTCATGATGAGTCCCGAAGGCGCGTTCTACGTAAGTCAGGACGCAGATCTGATTGAAGGCCACCACAGCGCGGACTATTTCTCTCTCAACGACGCGGCTAGGCGAAAACAAGGGATTCCGCGGATCGACAAACATCTATATGCGCGCGAGAACGGTTGGATCATCGCTGCGCTTACGGCCCTCTACGGCGCTACCAGCGACAAAACGTATCTGGACGAAGCTACGCGTGCTGCGAATTGGGTCATCGCAAATCGATCTGTGCCCGACGGCGGGTTTTCGCACGATGCAAAAGATATTAACGGACCATTCCTGGGCGACAGCCTTGCGATGGCGCGGGCTTTCGAAAGCCTCTACACCGTCACGGCCGACCGGCAGTGGCTGAATCGCACTCAGGAGACGATGGACTTTATCTCTAAGAATTTCACCTCGACAGAAGTTCCCGGGTATGTGACGTCAAGAGTGGGGACAGACTCGGCTTATAAACCGCATCCGCAGCGTGATGAAAACATCCTGATGGTGCGGACCGCTAATCTTCTAAATCACTACACCGGCGATTCTGAGTACACGAAAATGGCGACCCAGGCGATGCGCTACATTGGCACGCCGGAAATCGCTCGCACATTTCCAGCCGCAAGTGCTTTATTGGCCGACTACGAGTTCACGCATCCGCCACTTCATCTTGCGGTTGTGGGACACAAAGATGACCCCACGGCGGAGGCTCTCTTCCTGGCTACACTTCGGATGCCCTCTGGATACAAACGTATTGAATGGTGGGATCAGCGTGAAGGTCCGTTGCCGCATGCTGAAGTCGAGTATCCTCCGCTCGACAAATCTGCGGCATTTGTTTGTTCGGAACGCAGCTGCTCGAAGCCAATCTTTGCCGCCGCCGAGATCAAATCGAAGGCAGAGGAGTTGCTTGCGAAGAACGTAGAGCCTCCAGTCGACGATAAAAAGTAAGCACTGTACTCTTGCTTGTCTCTTGTCGGCGAAGGTTTCCGGAGGATCTACCCTGCTGACGATAGCCGCATCCTAGGTCGGTGTTCCCAAGGAGAACTTCATTGACTAAGCGATCGCTTCTCACGTTAACTGCCTTCGCAACGTTGGCGCTCAACGCCTGCAAAGTCTCACAGCCGGGCTCTGTTGAGTCGGGGGTAATGAAAGAAGTGAAGAAGAACATCACTATCGGCGGCAAGGACGATCAGAATCCAGCACCGGACAATCAAGCAGCCGTCGATGAAGGCAAGGGGCACTTTGGGCATCACTGCCAGATCTGCCACGGCCTGGATGGGCAGAGTACCGGAGTCCCCTTCGCTAACCAGATGTCACCTCCAGTTGCAGATCTGAAATCGCCAGACATCCAGGCCTATACCGACGGCCAGTTGCACTGGATTTTGGTCAACGGCATAAATCCGTCTGGGATGCCCGCGTGGAAAGGGATTCTGGAAGACGACGAGATGTGGAAGATCGTCCGATACATACGTCATTTACCTGAAAAGGGGAGTCTGGGTGTTCCGGCTGTCTTCAAGGAAGAGGAAGAAGAGCACAAAGAGATGGAGTCCGGGGACAAGCCCCATCATCATCCCGCATCCACCAAGCCGGAGAGTAAGCACTGACCGCCGACCCAAGGATTAATTCCGGGGACGAATTGGTGAGGCGTCATCCGACCTGTTCACCGCAATCTGTCTGCGTAGCCATCGCGTACATTCATCAGCCTTGACGTTGACGCGTCTTGGTACAGGGTCAATTAAGTATTGCCCGGCGTTGTTCTGCCGGGTAAAATTGCCCCCCATCGCGGAAGTAGAACAGCTTTCGTGTGTGTTTTCTTGCTTCCTGCAAAATCGGGCGGCGGAGAACACCTCCCTGTTCTGGCTCCGCAGTGCAGTTTTTGATCTCTAGCCATAATCGTTGTTGTCACATCGCTTGTGGCAGGGAATCACAGTGGGTAATGCATGATGGCGCACGTTCGAGAGTCTAACCTCGAAAGAGCGCGAGGCTGGTCCCTGGCGGTAACAACCCGAATTCGGAAACGACAACATAGGAGACACAAATGACGAAGTCAGTGAAGTTGGCAATCGCGAGTGCGGCTCTGGCGGGTTTGGTAACGGGCACAAGCGCTAGTCTGTTTGCTCAGGATGCGGGGGCCGCCGGCGCCTCCACCGACAAATCAACCAAGAAAGCCAGCAAGCACACCAAAGACAAACATGCTTGTAAAGGCCAAAACTCCTGCAAAGGCAAGGGTGGCTGCAAGAGTAGCGACAATGGCTGCAAGGCCAAGAACTCCTGCAAGGGCAAGGGCGGCTGCCGCACTGATGGCAAGCCGATGGAACCTGCATCGTAGTTCTGTATGCTGTTGGGGCTGGGTCTCAATACGACTCAGCCCTTTCTTAGTTATGAGGTTCAGACTTTCCTAATGCCGGCCAATCGCTTTAACGGATTCAAGAATCTCGGAGTGGGAATTGGCCTTCGCGTTCCTCACTACAATCACATTCTCGAGAAAAAGCCGGTCGTCGGCTGGTTCGAAATCATCTCCGAAAATTACATGATCGACGGCGGGCGTCCGCTGCACATCCTCGATCAAATTCTCGATCAATATCAGGTGATTCAGCATGGGGTTTCGATGTATTTCGGTTCGGCTGAACCGCTGAATCGTGAGCATCTGAAAAAATTGAAGGCGCTGGTGCGACGCACCAAGACGCCATGGCTCTCCGATCATCTGTGCTGGGGCAGCGTGGATGGAACTTATAGCCACGACCTTCTGCCAATGCCCTACACCTTCGAAGCGGCGCGTGTGACCGCGGAGAAAATCAAAGAGGCGCGCGACTTCCTCGAGGTTCCCATAGCCGTAGAAAACGTGAGTAGCTACGCGGAGTTTCACGTCTCGGAGATGACGGAGTGGGAATTTTTGAATGAAGTTGTGGAGAAAGCAGACTGTGGAATCCTGCTCGATGTGAACAACATTTACGTCTCGTCGCAGAACCACAATTTTGATCCATTCACATATCTCGAAAGTGTGCCTATCGAGCGCGTGGCCCAGATCCACATCGCTGGGCATTCAAAATATGAGAAGTACATTCTGGATACCCACGACCATCCTGTAATCGATCCAGTGTGGAAGCTATATGCTCGCGCGATCGAACTCGCCGGTCCGACGCCGACTCTGCTCGAGTGGGACGATCACATTCCGTCGTTCGACGAGGTCCACGCCGAAGCATTGAAAGCTAACGGCTTCGTGCCTTCCAACGTTCCGGAAATGGCGGTGGCGAAATGAATTTGCTCGAACTACAACGCAAATTCAACGAGGCTCTGACTACGCCGCTGAATTCCGAAGAGGGAATCCGCGACCGCACGTCTGGTGGCGAGTCTATGCAGGCGGTCGTGGAAGGAATCGTTAAGCCGAACGACCGGTTGAGTTCGGTGGAACGACTCGAAATTTACAGCCGATCCTATTGGTTCCGCATTCTTTCGAGCTTGAACGAAGACTTCGTTGGACTGCGGGCCGTTGTCGGCGATCGCAAATTCGATGCTCTCGCCGAAGCTTATCTCGCGGAAAGGCCCTCGCGCTCATTTACTCTCCGCAATCTGGGATCGCGACTGGAGAGCTGGCTGCGCGCAAATCCGGAGTACACAAGTCCACATGAGCAGTTGGCGCTCGACATGGTGCGGCTGGAATGGGCAGACATTGAATGCTTTGACGCGCCGGAAGAGCCGCCCTTGAAGCTCACCGAGATTCAGGGCTTGGGCGAAGATCCCGCGCTGCGTTTGCAGCCGCACATTCAGTTGCTCGATCTGAATTTCCCGATAGACAATCTGCTGCTCCAGATCCGCGAGGAAAATGACGAGGAGTCAGACGAAGCAAGCAATACTTTTTCCGAACGGCGCAATCGTTCACGCCTCAAAAGCGTGCGCAAATCGAAGCCGAAGCCTACGTTCGTTGTCGTGCATCGCACCGATTACCTCGTCTACTTCAAGCGTGTGACACCAGAGGCGTTCCTACTGTTGAGCGCGCTCCGAAACGGGAAGACACTTTCCGAGGCAATTGATTTTGCATTTAATCCATCCACGCTGCCTGAATCCAAGATCACGGAGCTCGTGCAAGGCTGGTTCGCCGACTGGGCCGAGTGGGGCTGGTTCTCGGGGAAGAAGGCAGCTCTCAACAAATGAATAATCCCGGGGAACACTGTCATCCCTCGCACGCGTTTTTCGCGCGGGGGAGCTGCTGTTCTTCAGGATCAGCGACTGCCCGCAGATACAACAGATCCCCCGCTCCGCAGTGAAGTTTTTCTTGACCTAATCAGGATGGCGGCGGAGCGAGGGATGACAGTAACTTAAGTGACGGTGCTACGAATTCTCGGCCGCAAGGTTCACCCGCTTTAAGTGGGCCTGTCGTTTGCAACATTCTGTCGGGTTGCGACTCTTATTGAGCAACTATGAGCATCGTTAATACGGGCGTCGCCCTTTACCGCCGACTTCTCAAGACCCTCAACTTTCTGCAGTCTCCTCTCCTCTTATTCGTACGCCTCTATTGGGGATGGCAATTTTGGCAGTCTGGTTGGGGAAAGCTGCAAGATATCTCCAAGCCCATCGGATTCTTTACCGAGTTGGGTATTCCTTTCCCGGTATTCAACGCCTGGTTCATTTCCTTGCTGGAATGCTTCGGAGGAATACTGCTCATTCTTGGGCTCGCTTCACGATTGATCTCGATTCCACTAGTCATCGACATGGTCGTTGCCTACATCGCCGCCGATCGCGAGGCGCTGAAGTCCATCTTTTCCGAGCCGGACAAGTTTTATGCGGCCGCGCCCTACACATTGCTGTTCGCTTCCTTGATAGTGCTGCTCTTCGGTCCGGGAGCGATCTCACTCGATTATTTAATTGCGCGTTACGTCAGTAAGCGCCAAGCAGTTGAGCCTGAGCCAACGATAATCTCGCAGAAAGTCTGATAACCTTTTTCTGCGGGGCTCATCGAACTCCGTATGGTGTTGATGTGAGTTCCGCGATGCTCGTTCGTTCACTCTGTACGCTTCTCATCGTGCTTAGCGCTGCCTTCACTCCTCATCGTGATCCTTCCTTCGAGGTTGGAGGTGGCACGATCGACGTGAACCTTGATTCCGACCTCTCGCAAACTGCACAAGACAACCTGATGAACTGGGTTCACACAGCGGCCAATTCCGTCGTCTCCTACTATGGGCGCTTTCCGCTGCAACACACTTATCTCAATGTGCGGAGCTTCGATGGTCGCGGCGTGCACAACGGCCACACATTTGGCCTGCACAATGGCGGGTTGATTCGCATCTCAGTCGGCACCCAGACCACTCCTGAAGAATTCAAGAAAGACTGGATGATGACCCACGAGATGGTGCATCTCACCTTTCCCTCGGTACCAGAAGAGCACCACTGGATCGAAGAAGGAATTGCTGTTTACGTGGAACCGCTCGCGCGATTTCGTGCGGGAAACATGAGCAAGGCGGAAGTGTGGGGTGAGATGGCGCGCGACATGCATCAAGGTCTTCCAGAAGAAGGCGATGAGGGCCTCGACAACACTCACACATGGGGGCGTACCTACTGGGGCGGCGCTTTGTTTTGCCTGATCGCCGACATAGAAATCCGGCAGCGCACGCACAATCAAAAGGGACTGGAAGATGCGCTGCGCGGCGTGATGAATAACGGTGGCGTGATCACCGAAGACTGGGAGTTGTCGCACGTCCTCGAAGTCGCCGACAAAGCCGTAGATGTTCCCGTTTTGGAAGAGCTTTACGCCAAGATGAAGGACAAGCCGGTTTCAGTGGACCTCGACAAATTATTTGCACAGCTTGGGGTCGTCCGAAATGGCGATGTCGCAAAGTTCGACGATCATGCTGCCCTGGCCTCGATTCGCGAAGCAATTTCAACCGGCAAACCCGGTAAGCCAATCACGACAAAAGTGGCACTCGACAGTCTGATGTCAAGTGGGGCAGCTCGCTAGTCAGAGCTTCCTCCATCCCATAAAATTCTGCGCCGGCCCGTTTTCGCGTGCACAGCTCCATTTATGGCCAGCCCGAAATCAAAGACATTCCGTGCCACTCTCGAAAGGTTAAGGTCCGATCTGGGTTGGGTGATCGTTCGCCTGCCGTTTGATGTTAAGAAAACCTGGGGCGGCAGCCGCGTGAAGGTGTTGGGGGAGGTGAACGGAATCCGTTTCCGCACGTCAGTATTCCCACAGAAAGACGGCCGGCACTTCATCTTGATAAACAACAAAATTCAGAAAGCAGCGCGGGTATTCCTGGGCAACACGGCCGAGTTTCATCTTGAACTCGATACTCAACCGCGCGTAGTTGTGGTGCTATCTGAGTTCGAATCAATACTCAAGCAGAGCAAGAAACTGCGAGCATTCTTCGACTCGCTCACTTTTTCCTATCGCAACGCGATCAGCATCTGGATCTCTGAGCCCAAGAGCACAGCGACCAGGCGTCGCCGCGCGGAGCAAATTGCCGAGCGTCTGCTGGAGACCATGGAGGCGGAGCAGGAACTGCCTCCCTTGATCCAGACAGCATTTGACCGCAACGCCATAGCCCGCGAAGGATGGGTCCGGATGACACCCAGGCAACGTCGCGGAGAATTGATGGCTATTTTCCACTATCGCAATCCCGAAAGCCGCGCACGACGCCTGCAGAAAACGTTGGACTTGGCAAAGCAGGTAGCGGAGAAATCCGTCCACCGAACACAAGAATGAAGTTCCCCGCTGATGAATGGGCGGAGCGTTTGGTTGCCTCCCCGCCGGTACACCAAAGACCATTGCATCTCTGTAATACGGCGATTCCCATACTGGGAGGCTCTTATGTTGTATGCCAAAAACGCTGCTCTATGTTGATGATGACGCTCGCCGCCGCGAGGTGGTGGAAGAGCGGCTACGTCAAGTTGGCTATCGAGTTGTTACTGCCGCCAACGGCGATGACGCGCTGGTCAAGTTCAATGCAGAAGTTATTGACCTGGCGATCGTCGACTACTACATGCCGGGAATGTGCGGCGATCTGGTCGCCATGGAGATGAAGAGTAAGAAGCCAGAGGTACCGGTCATTATCTTTTCCGGGACTTTTACGCTGTCGGAGATGGTAGTTGCCTTTGTGGACGGCTTCATCTCAACTTCCGATGAGCCCGGCGCGCTGCTCGAAAAGGTCGCCGAGGTCCTCGCTCCGCGCCGGAATTCACGCGCAAGTTAATGGCGGAGGGAGAGGGATTCGAACCCCCGATACCCTTTCGGGTATAGCGGTTTTCAAGACCGCCTGTTTCAACCGCTCACACATCCCTCCGCGTGAGTAGTATCAACAGTTTACTGGAACCGATTCTTGATTTCATTCTTCCAGTCCCTCCCTCATGCTGTGACCATCTTTGCCGACCAGCTTTTTACGAATGCTCCGAAGCGGTCGAGCGCGTTGGAGAAATTGTGTCCGGCGGCGGCAAAGCCCAGGCGGAAATGCGAGGGCATATCGAAGCAATCGCCCGGAGCCAGCAGGATTCCACGCTCGGCGGCGGCCTGGCAGAAGGGGCGGTCGTTCTCTCCGCTCACTAGCCAAGGGAAGGCGGTCATGCCGCCCTGCGGCGGAATCCAGCCGAGTACGTCGCGATGGTCCGCCATGAACAGCTCGAGGAGCTTGAGGTTTCGGGTGGCGGCTGCTTGAGTTTTGCCAAGCACGACGTCGCGTTTGCGGATTGCGATTTCCGAAAGAATTTCTCCGGTGGTGGAGTTCGAGACCGTGAAGTAGGTGCGCGCGGTCCAGTATTGCTGACGACGCTGGGCGTCGTGCTCGATCATCCATCCGGTGCGCACGCCGGGAATCGAAAATGCCTTCGACAGGTCGGAGACCACGGTGGCGTGCGGCAGGCGCGCCGCCGATTTCGTTTGTCTTCCGTGGTAGATGGGATGGTAGACCTCGTCACTCACCAGCTGGATTCCGCGCTCGGCGGCGAAGTCATGCAGATCTTCCATTTCGTCGTCGCTGATGGTCGCGCCTGTGGGGTGGTGCGGGCTGTTGACCAGGATGAGCTTGGTCTTCGCGTCGGCGAGCCGCTTGACCTCGTCGGGGTCGATGCGGAACCCGTTCTCGCGGCGCACGCGATAGAAGCGGGTCTCCAGACCAAGAGATTGCGGCAGCGCCGAGAACGTGGCGAATCCAGGGAGTGGGATGATTACGTTCGCGCCGGGCTCGGCGGCCAGCCACATCAGGACCACGAGTGCCTCGGAGGCGCCGGTCACGATTTGCACGGCCTCCACCGGGACACGCTGCATTTCCGCGATCGCCTCACGCAGACTGTCGGCCCCGGCGGGATGGCCGTAAACCAGCTTGTGGTTCAGGAAGCGGTGGCGTCTTTCGTCGTCGGAGAGGGCGAGGATGTCGTTTACGGTCCAGGTCGGTCCGTTGCTCGCAGCGAGGTTGAATTCTATGTCGTGTTCGTACTGGTCGAGCCAAACGTCCAGCAGAAAGGGCTTGAGTTGCATGCGAGCACCTCGAAGAAGAAGTTGGTTCCTGTTGTTGATTCTGCCAGTCGGCGCATGGATGATCTTTTAGTTTACGAGCGATGAGAATCCAGGGCCTAAACAGCTTGCTGCAAACCCACGTTGCGCTGCCGATGCCCCTATTGCCTATTGCGCATTGCTTATAGCTTTCTTCGCTTTGTGTCGTAATGGGAAGTTCTGCCGGGCTCAAAAAGCGCACATTAGGCAGGGAACGTTTTGGTCCTCTGGTTTCGAGTTCCGGGATAAGTCTCTTCAGCGGGAGTGAACGGCTGAATGCTCTGCACAGACTCGTTGGAGGAAGTGGCTGTCCGTTCCGCCCTGGTGGCCCACGGAATATCCGCAAAGAATGTCTACGTCGTAAGTTCTGGCTAGTTGGTTGCCGAGTTTTTCCATCTGAATCGCTGCCTCGGCGTTACCTTGCGCCCACAGGAGTTGCACACATTCTCCGAAAATTGCAACGCGGCCCTGTCCTTCCTTTGCCGCCTGCGCCGCGGTTACAAGAAGATTGCCCAACTGCGTCATGAATCGAACTGAATCCGGCATGTCATCGATCATGAAAGTCGAGAGCGCGTCAGCAGCATCCACCGCGATATATCTACTTTGCTCAATCGCGGCGCCGATATTCAAGCCCTCTGTGTGTAATCTCGCAAGAAGCTCATCCCGGTGTAACTCGGTCGCGACGACGACGGCCGCCCTCCCGGCCCTGAGGGCTGCCCCGATGAACTGGGTACCGTCATCAAGAAAATACCTATCCTCGGTATATAGCCCCACTTCATGGCGCCGGGCGGTCGCCCTCTTCTGCTGCTGGGGTTGTGTGAAGACACCGTCACTTCCGCTAGCTTCTGAAACTTGCGCGCCCGAAAGACTCGAGAAACCATTTCCTACAAACCGCTTCCCGATGAATTGCTCACCCCGCAGAACGGCATTCACAGCGGCTAGTAGATCGCGTCCCGCGTCCGCCTTCACGACGTAACCACATGCCCCTGTGCTTAGCGCTCCCCGCACCATGTCTGGCGATGAATGTTCGCTGATAAACAGGATCTTCGACTGTGGTGCTACGCGACGGATTCGTGGCGCGGCTTCGATTCCGCTCAGGTTCGGAAGTCCGATGTCCAGTAGAATCAGGTCGGGTTGCAGTTCTTCCGCCCGCTGAACCGCCTCCAATCCATCCGACACCTCGCCTATGAGTTGTAGGTCCGGATGCCCTTGCAATGTCGAATAGACGAATCGTCGAAACGGTTCGAAATCGTCGACCAGCAGAACCCGAATGGAAGATGTAGCCAATTGGTCCTTCTACGACTGTAGATTTGAACCCGAACAGCCACTGAGAGTCGTGTGGGGACAGCGTCTGCACCATCCGGACGCGGCGGAAAAGAAGGTGAAGTATGGCTCAAGATACACCCCAAAGGCTTTCTACGAAAGAGTGAACCTAATTTTAAGTAGCGCGAACCTGCGCCACGCGTGGACGGCTGACAACCCTGGCTATGCCGAGTGCTTCGGGCTTAGCGGACTTTGCCTTCTAGTTGCACTTACCCGAATCCTTCGGTGCCGGCATCCACAGCCAATTGGCAGCGCCGCTGTCGTCGCGCGGTTCGAGGGTCCATTCTGCGCGATTAAGCTTGCGGACTACCACTTCGTTGCTGCCTTCTTTGTCCACCTTCCAGCCCGTGATCTCCAGCTTGTCGCCTTTGGTGAACGTCCAGGTCAGGGCGTCGACGAACCATTTTGGTCCGACTCGAAGCTCGTAGGTTTGTTCGTTGGCTTTGACGGTGACAAACACTCCCGGAGCCTTGCAGGTTCCGCCGAGGCTCCGCTGCTGGATGTCGTCCACCACGCCGGTAATCTTGATGCGCGATGCCTCATCGTATTTGGCCTTGGTAGGAGCATGCGCAGGAGGGCTCTGCGCGAAGGACAAAACGGTCACCCAGAGAACACAAGCTGCAAGGACACAGTTGCGTTTCATCTCGTACCTCCTCTGTGAGAGGCGGACTACTGGTTCAGAATTTGAGCAAAGTGTACTCCCAAAACGCTCTCGCCGGGGTGACCTCCGTCACGAAAAAGAGAACGGAAGGCCCTCCGTTCCAGGCGTGTCCGGCAACCTAAATTCCAGGAATTCTGAAAAAACAAGGAAAACAACAGAGTGTTATTCGAATTCGCTCTGGAAATCATCGAATTCTGCCCAAAATCTGCAAATTCCGCTCAAAACCAGGGAATTAACAGGGAATTCTGTGGATTTCCCCCTAAGCCACTTTCAGCAAAGCACTTGTTCTGTTTTGGGACAAGATTCAAAAAAATAACAGCGAGCGAGCAGGGAATTCCTCCCGTCATAGGGCGTTTTCCCGCCGCCTCGACCGAGATCCGCGGCGTGGGTTGAAGGCGGCCATTCCCTGTCCCCTCATCACCCCGTGTCCTCCGTGGCTCTGTGATGAACCGCGTCTTTGATGCCGTCTGAATCCGTAGCATCCATGCGATGCCTGTCATGTTTGTATAATCGCCCGGCGTGGATCAGAAGCAGTGGCTTCGAGTAGGCGGCATCGCCGCGCTCGTCCTGGGTACCGCGTACATCGTCATTATTCCCTTGTACGCCCACGTGGGAGCTCCGCCCAGTGGTGGCGAGGCCTGGTTCAAGTACCTTCCAGGAAAGACGACGATCTGGTGGGCGATTCTTGGTCTATCCGTCTTCACGGATTTCCTCTTCGTGCCAGTTGCATTTGCCCTTTACCTGGCGTTGAAACAGGTGAACAGAAACGCGATGCGGCTGGCGACGGCCTTCGTGGGGCTGTTTGTCGTCCTGGATTTGGCAGTAACCTGGACGCATTACGCCTCAATCCTCATTCTCTACAGCAACTACGCTCGAAGCGCCGACGACGTCCAGCGGGCGAGTTACGTCGCGGCCGCCAACTATGCGTCTGCAGTACTGGCCTCCCCACTGGAAATCGTGTACGCAATCGTGACCCTCTCGTTCGGAATCCTCGTGATCGGTTTCGTAATGCTAAAAGGGGTCTTCAACAAGATCACGGCCTGGTTAGGCCTGGTCACCGGCATCCTTGGGATGGTTTCGCTTGCGGGCTTCAATCTGACCGTAATCCTGAATGCGCTCTTCGCCACGGCCTGGATCTTGTTTGTCGGCTACAGACTCTGTCGGCTCGCTCAGGAGTGATCCAAGGCACCCGGTGACGCGCATCATTTTTCCGCCGGGCTCATCCAATCGATTATGGGTAACGAACTAGCAGTTTCGGTGCTGGATCTGGTAGGCATGCGAGCAGGAGAGTCAGCGGGCAGCGCGATTGACCGGTCGGCGGATCTGGCCCGGCATGTGGAGAAGCTGGGATACAAGCGTTACTGGCTGGCAGAACACCATTCCATTTCGGGACTTGCCTGTTCGGCCACGCCAGTGCTGATTGGGCATGTGGCAGGAGCGACGAAGACAATTCGCGTGGGCAGCGGCGGCGTGATGCTTCCGAACCATGCCCCGCTCGTAGTGGCAGAACAGTTTGGCACGCTGGAGGCGCTTTACCCCGGACGAATTGACCTGGGATTGGGGCGCGCCCCGGGTGGTGACTCTGCGACGATGCGCGCATTGCGAAGAGATCTGGGTCAAGGCGGAGAGGACTTTCCGCAACTGCTCGAAGAACTGCAGGCATATCTCGGACCTGAGAGGCCGGGGCAGGTGGTGAAAGCGATTCCCGGGCAGGGAAGTAATGTCCCGATTACGTTGTTAGGGTCAAGCGACTTCAGCGCGTCACTGGCTGCTCAACGCGGATTGCCATTTGCCTTTGCCGCTCACTTCGCTCCCGATTACCTGTACGCTGCGGCGCAGTTGTACCGCGACCGTTTCCAGCCCAGTGAGGCATTGCGAAAGCCGTACTTTATGGTGGGAGTGCAGGTGATTGCAGCCGAGACGGACGCGAAAGCCCAGCGGCTATTCACAACACCGCTGCAGCGCTTTCTGCGTCTGATCCGGAACCAGCCGGTGGAGTTGTTGCCGCCGGTGGATTCCATGGAGCCCCTATGGCACGACCATGAGCGAGCAGCCGTGGAGAGTAGATTGGGCGCGGCGATTGTGGGATCGGATGCGACCGTAAAGGCGAAACTGCAGAAGTTGGTGGATGATACAGGAGCCGACGAGGTGATCGTCGTGACTGATACCTATGAGCATGCCGACAGGCTGGAGTCATATCGGCGAATGAGCAAGATTGCGCCGACGATTGAACTGAAGTCTAACGTGCTGTTAGGAGCTTGAGCGGGCTGGCGGCCTTCCCGAAGCAGCACCGGGATCGCCCTTGACTCCGTGTCCTCTGTGTCTCTGTGGTGAACTGTGGTTTTGATCCTTGGTGTCCGTGTGCGTTGACCGGAGACAAGCGCCAGGCGAGAGTCTGTGTTGCTTGGAGCGACAGAATCCATACTGAAACAGGCGTCTTCAGGATTTTGCCGCCGCCAGGCGCTGCTCCTTGGCGCCCATGATCAAGAGCCAGAGCATGGTCGCCACCTCTCCCAGCGTAAGAGGTTGGCTAATGCTGAAGACCTTGTCTTCGTGCCCTGGGAACAGAAAGCCGGTAAAGCTGAACGCCAACCAGGCGAAGCAAGCCAGTATCAGCCAGACGCCGAGAACGCGGGGCAGGAAGCGCGATCTGTACACCAGCAGGCCGAATGGAAGGAGCCACAGGCCCCAAAAGATCGCGTTGGCCAGGTCAAGGTGGTGATGCAGGTTAAGGAACAGCATGACGAAGGCCTCGCGCTGCGGCTTGTCCACGACTGACAGGAATTCAGAGCCGCGAACGAACAGCAGGACAGCTACGTCAGTCACTGAGTTGACGAAGAATATAGGCACTTGCATCAGGCTGCCCAGGATCACCATCAAGACAGCGAGCCCGTGGTCGACTCCCTTAAACAGTCGATAAAGAGCCAACGGGACGAGCATCCAAAGAACACTGCCCAGCAGGGAACTGACAATGCCCACGCGGAAGAGCGACTCGTGCGCAGCGATATTGTTGACCGTCGCTGCCGCGTTCCCATGCACGACTAAGGTGTTGGGAATGTAGATGAGGCGCACGATGCCAACCACTGAAGCCAAAATGTATAGGAGCCCTGCGACTCTGGCGTTCCTGCTGAGCGAGGTCATGCGTCCTCCCATGTGAGGAGTTCAGCCTGAGGTACGTTGAAAGCGGCCAAAAGTTCAACTTGTAGAAGGAAAAGTGGCGATACCGCCCTCCGAAAATCGCGGAGGTAGGGCATCTCTTTCTGGGTTCATCAGCGAGAAGCAAAACGCAAAGACGGGCACCCGGATCGGTTTGACAATGATGTATGCGAAGCATAGGGTCGAAAGTGAGCAAAATCGTTTCGCTCTTTCAGGTCTCCTGAGCTAAGTCAGCCCATCTGAAGTTCTCTCCTCTTAGATCTCACAATTTATCCGAGGCTCCTTCGTGATGAGGCCGCGCACTATTTTGCTGGTCGACAGCGATCAGTCCACGCGTCGCCAGCGCGTGATCATGCTGCTTACTCACGGCTTCCTGGTGCGCGCTGCGGGGAGAATCGAGGATTTGGAACTCCCGTTCGCCATCCCTGCGCCGGACCTGGTCCTGTTGCGCGCGGAAGAGCCTCCAGATCGGTCTGACAGCGCGTACATGTTGATTCGCAATGCCGCGCCGCGCCAACGAATTGGATTCCTTGTGGACGACAGTCACTATCTTTGTGAGTTGCATGTTGACGGCGTCCTGGTCCGTCCTCGCGAAGAGCTCGCCGGAGATCTAATTCAATCCGTAGAAGCGATGTTCGAAGCTGAGTTTGAAAACTCCGCGAAAAGTGCCTTGGTTGGGAGCTGAAGTATGCGTTTGTTTTTGTTTCGAATGAAAGATGGGAATTGCGTCGTCGTTTATTCCAAAGATGAGACCTCTGCGGTAGCCATTCTGAACGAGATGGGGGTGCAGAGCTCGCCCGCCAGCGTGCGGCCGATAAAAAGGTTCGTAGCTAACTTTGCGCTCACCGACGCAGGTGATCTGCGAACTACGTTGCTTGAACCGGGCACTCTCAAAGAACTTGCGCCGGATTACCCTTTGCTCCAAGCTGCCCGAACGCACTCCTACGCTGACTTTGGGAGCTCTAATACCGATAGTCGATCCCAACCGGTTCTATTTGACGATTCCACGCGTGAGCACTTGAAAGACTGGAACCATCGCGATGAAGATTTGATCGGTTACGCTGTTCAGCAGGAACGCGAACGATTCTCGAATTGAAACGTCTGGCGCAGACGAGCCTTGGTTTGACAAAGCCACATGCGGGGTATACGGTTCAGAGTGAGTGAGTTTCCTTCTCCTCTTTCAGATCCTCTGAACTAAGTCAGCCCATCTGAAGTCCTCCTTCCTTAGTCATTCGTCGGCAGAATTGAGCTGAAAAATGCTCTCAAATTTCCTAAAGCGGGCTTCGATTGCGGCCCTGCTAATTGCCGTCTTTGTTTCCACCTCGCCAAAGTTCGGACTCGCGCTGACATTAGTCGCATGCATTGGAGCGTGTGTGGCGTGTGGCGAGGCCTTGCGGGCCAAAGAGTATGGTTGGGCAGGTTTGTTTCTAGCGGTAATACTGATTTTTAATCCGGTGTTCCCGCTGCCGCTGCCCTACACCTACGCTCTCGTCGTGAACTTTCTCTGCCTTGGCTTGTTTGCAAGCTCTCTGGTCCATTCAAGGGAGCTTTTGCCTTTGCCGGTAGCTCCGATCAAACGATAAGAGGGTTACTGCCAAGGACGCGGAAGGAGTCTGATATGCGCAACGAAGAGTTTTCAAGAGAAATAAATGCCATCGAGCGCATTTTAGAGTCTGCCATTACTCTGAGCTGGCAAGATCTCACGACGAACTTCGTACCTATCGCCATGCAAGTTGAGTATCAAAGGCGACCGGATCAAGCGCTGGAGCACTTAAAGCTTTGGTCATCCGCCTCGCGCGGCCACTGGAACCTGGTTTGCGAATACTGGATGCACTCGACTGCAACCCACTCACAGGGGATCACGTTCACCGAGACGTACTCTTCCGCTGGTTTGACGCGCATGCTAGACGCAATCATGCAGAATCAGCGATCGTTTGCTGTTCCTCACAGTGACTTCGCCAACGGGCTCGTTCAGATTGCGCCCCCTGACAAAACCCAATCGATTGCCGCCAAACACCTGATGGTTGAGATGCTGCAACGGATCACATCGCGAACTTCGGCGGGAGCAGCTACAGCGGCATTAAGGTACGCCACAGATCATCCGATGGTCTCGAATTGAAGTTACAAAAACCGCACTTTTTCCGAGTAACCGCCGGATCACTTAAGGAGAACCATAATGAAACTGTATGTAGGCAACCTGGGTTTTATGACGACTGACGTTCAACTGCAGGCGCTCTTTGCGGAGCACGGAGTGGTGAACAGCGCGAAAGTGATTCGCGATCAGGATAGCGGACAGGGAAGAGGATTTGGCTTTGTAGAAATGGCGGATGCCGAGGCGCAACGGGCCATCGAGTCGCTGAATGGAAAAACCATAGAAGGCCGGGCACTCACCGTAAATGAAGCTCGTCCTGCGAAACAAAGCGACGGAAGAGGTCGCGGAAGCTCTGAAAAGCGGGGCTTCGGTCAGTACGGCAGACGCTAGATCTTTTCCACTCGGAGTGGCAAGACCCGCGCCGAAGTTCCGAAACTCGGATAGTGAAGATTCCTTCCGGTTTGGCGAGAACCAGACGCGATGGCCAGATCAGGCTGGCTGTTAGGTTGTGATCACCAATCGGCAGCCCGGCTGGTCGCGCTGCCAGGCATTCTCAATATCCGCGAGCGGAACCCTTTCCGTGTCTAAATGAAGGTCCCCTTTTGCGGCATATGCCATCACTTGCTGAAAGGCTTGGACCAAAACGTCGCGAGATGGAATCCCCGCAGTGCCCAGAAGTGTTAGTGCCGTACTGCGCAGCACGGCGGCTGGAAGCGTGATGGTCGGCGCAGCGCTCTCCCCGGCCTGAACGAAGCGGGTCTCGGATTGGATAACGGCGAATTCTCTTCGTGTTATGGCAGCCAGAAGCACCTCCGCAGGGAGTCCCCAAACGTAATCGAGCACCACTTGGAACCCGGACTGACCAGCTTCCCGCAGAAATGCGTCGCTGAGTTCATTCGCAGGCAAAGCGAGAGAAATTGTCGCGTCGGCGCCCAGACTGGTGAGCGTCTTTAGCAGGTCTTGATTGCGTCCGGCGGCAACGACCCGAGCAGCCCCAAGAAGCTTCGCAATCTTTACCGCTAGTTTGCCAGTCACGCCCGTCGCCCCGAGGATTAGGACGTTTTCACCTCGCACCAACTTTGCTCGGTAGGCCAGCGAAAGCCAGGCTGAGACACCAGGGTTGGGCAGAGCCGCGGCGGTCTCGTCGTCCACATTTTCCGGAACTGGGAACGTAAAGGCGCAGGGCACAATCGTACGCTGTGCCATCGCACCGAAGGGTGCTCGGGGTGCTCCGAAGAAGACCCGCGTACCGTCGTCAAGGCACCCAACTCCATCCATGCCGCACACGGCGGGTAGTTTGCGGTACCCTGCGTAGTGCGAGCCGCTGGCCATTTGCTTATCGATGGGTTTGAGCGCGGCGGCCCGAACGTGAACGATCACCTCGTTTTCTGCCGCAACAGGTTCAGGAAACTGCTCGAAGCGAGGTGGTTGATTGATGGTGTGTAGCACGGCAGCGTTCATGCTCGCGTCCTTTCACAATGACTGAATTTATTTCGATCAGTACATTCTTCGAACCATGTCATTGATTCCCTTTGTTGCCTTTCGCTCATCTGCCCCGTACTCTAGCTACATTCGTCTTGGCCTGCTAACGAGAAAGTGGCGATTTTTATCGGGAAAGGGTCGATCTCGCAAATTTCATGTTCTCAGTCCCCAAGAATGTGGAGGAACTGCGCCGCCTCGCCGAGAGCGACGTACCAGTACTCGCATTTGCCTTCAAGAGGCGTGCGGCTGAGGATTGGGCACCCGAGCACAGTCACGCACGTGGGCAGTTCTTCGCA